>NZ_JBHSBY010000096.1:0-12822 GCF_042650905.1 Pedobacter jamesrossensis
AAACGAAAATACTCATTTCTTGCATATTTTAATGCAAAAATTATGCCAAATATAATTTTAAATAACTGTAAATCAAATAGTTATGTGGTTTTTAAGGGTCGACTATTTACTAAACCATCTATCCTACCAAATTTAGCTACTATCTCGGCAACTACTTTTTCACAATCTTTTGGGTTTGATAATTCAGCAACAAATTGCGCTGCTTGTCCGCCATTTTCTGCAATCGCATCAACCACTTTCTGGTTATCTTCTGCTTTTCTTCCTACAATAACAGCAATTGCATTTTCATTAGCAAATACTTCTGCAATTGCTCTTCCGATGCCTTTTGCAGCACCAGTAATAATGATAACTTTTTCTTTTAATTGTAAATCCATAATACACGTTTATTTTTGCCACAGATTTTCACAGATAAACACAGATTATTGCAATATTAAATCCGTGTTTATCCTTTTTATCTGTGGTTAATTTATTTAATCATATTCAACACATCAGCTTTCCTGGATGCTGGTAGCACTTTTAAACTTTCTATTTTTCCGTTTTTTAATTCTACTTCAACGGTGGTTTGGTATGGCGCATATAATTTGAAATGAACATCCCAACCTTTTGGCCATGCCGGGAACAAATAAATCTTTTTTCCATCAACCTGCATCAGCATTTCCTGCAAACCAATCATACCAGAACCGCCCCAATTATGGTCGGGTGTCCAATCAAATCCTGGACCCCAAAACGCCGGAAATCTTCTATCTGAATCTTTAAGTTTTTCGGTCGTTAGATTAGCCGCCTCTTCAGTTAACCCTAATCTGGCAGCGAAAATATTATCTTGTTTCCATCCAACATGGCTTCTAAATTTAAGCACATCTTTATCGTATTTAAAAGTATTTATTGCAGTATCTAAACCGAGTTTTCCAACTCCGTAAATTCCCCAGGGATAAACCGGATACAACTGAGGACTTTCGGTATTGTTAATGCGTTCCCAAAGTTTGGCTGGTGCAATGGTTGTATGAGCATCAAAATTTCTAAAACTGATTTCAGGAATGGTTTTTAGCATCGCTTTCCATTCCATTTTCTTATTTTCCGCTAAATTTGGTTGTTCAATCAATCTTTCTATGACTGTTTTCAGTGCTGCAATCGTCGAAGTAGAATTGTAAGCCATTTTATAGGTTTCAGCTCCAGAACCAGGATATAAAACCAAATGACCATCAGCATCTAAAGTTTTAGCACCGCGTTGTTTGGCTAAATAAGTGTAGTGCTCTTTGAAGAAATTGAGCGAACTCTCTATTAATGGAAGATACTTTTCGATGTTTCGATTATCGTATCGTTCGGTTTCCAGAATCATCATACAAAACTCCAAAACCGTATCCCACTCGTATTCCAGCCAGGCATTATACTCCATGCCTTTGTTAAAGTTTGCGGGGCGTTTCCAACCATATTCAGCCGGATTTGGCAAGCCAAAGTTTTCTAATTGCTCGGTAAAGCTTGCGCCTTTATGTCCCCAAGCTGATTCCGTTCTAATTTCAGCATTCTTCAATAAATCCAGATAAAAATCGAACTGCGGTTTCATCATATCGAAATCGCCACTTTTTAGCATTGGCCAATAAACCAAACGCTGATTTTGAGCGGTGTGTGTTCCACCGCCCCAATTCCTAAAATCAGGTGAATATTTTAATGTCGAATCCGTAAGTTGTGGGTCGAAGGTAAATAATCCACCGTTGAATTTAGTTGGGTATTTGCCAAAGGCATTGCAACCCAGCATATACCGAAACAGTTGGTAGTTTCTTGATGATTGATTGGCTCGCTCATCTTTCGAATTAATATAAATGAAACTCCTATTCCAGTAATCATTCCACCATTTAATACTTGCTTTTTGGTTTGAACTGCGATTTATCGAATACAATTCTTTTTCCCAATTCGAGATTTCAGTTCTACTTGTGTTTAGTGCAATAGTAATTTCTTGATTTAAGCTCGGGGATTTACTTTTCAATTTCCAAGCCTGAAATGGTGTATTTAAATAAGTTCCAGCGTAATTACCAGATGGAATCATATTCTTTCCTTGCATAGAACCACCGAAAATTAAATTCTTTAAAGGATTAAATAAATCAGATTTTCTATCTTCCAAACCTTGTTGCTTAACTGCAACATCGAAAACGGTTTCTGCCTTGTTCTGATGATAAAATTGAATGCCATTATTTTTAAAGGCAATTTCATCTTTTGCGGTTGTAACAATGCCTTGTGGTGCCCATTTGTAAGAATTCTGATTATTTTCTTTGCCTTTTGTAATCCGGTCTTCGAAACGCCAGCTTTCGTAACTGGCCTCTGTGGTTATTTTCTGAGTTGATTTTATATCTAAATGGACTACAGGATTAAAAACATCAACCCAAACTTTAATTTGAGTATTAGCACCATTAATTTGGGCGTAACCATCTTTCAAAACCAGTTCTTGTTTAAAGGTTTCCCCTTCAAAAGGATTTGGGCTAAATTTTAGTTTTACGCGACCAAGCTTAAGCAAGGTGTTGTTTTCATCAAAAGTTCCGCTACGCGATAAGTAAAGGTAAACTTCACCTTTTTCTACCCAAACATTTAAGCCAATATCACCGCCACCAACGGGCATTGATTCGGATGAATTATGGCTTTGAGAAGTCCAAATAACGTTTTCTTGCGCTTGCATTTTAGGAATAAACCACAAAGACACAAAGAACACAAAGAAAAAACTAGGTTGCTTCAACTGCAAAAATATTGACGATATAAGACATTTAAGAACATTTAAGTTCTTAGCCAAAATACGCTGTATTCTTTGTGTCTTTGTGGTTAAAATCATTGCTATGCTATTTCTAATTATCCCAATCATCAGTACGGAAAGAAGAAACGGGTAAGCCATCATTTCCAAATAAATCGCCGATTACAAAATCTTTAAATGCATAACGAACGGCAACCGGAATTTTCACATCTTCAGCCGAAACCGCTACACTGCTTCCTTTTATGAGCGCTTTGGCAGGATAAAATTTCTTATCCGCTCCAGCTATTTCAAATAAAGATAATTCTTTACCAAAAGAGGTTATTCCATTCGGCACATTTGTAAATTTGATGCTTGCCGTGCTTTTATCGATAGTTATCGATTCGTAGGCAGGGCTTAATGCACCAAAGCCTTTTATACCATAAGTTTGGGCTAAAGCAAGATAAGCCAAGCGTTCTCCTCCTTGTTTTTTATTTGCAGGATGAATAGATTTTTCTTCTCCGATATCCATCAAAACAGCCATCCCCGAATTTGGAATTTTACCTAACGATTTACGTTGAGCGTCTCTTAAAAATGCTGAATTGAACTTTCCACCAACATGATAAGGTGGCAATTGTGCATAATTGTAGGGCGCTATTTGCGCATAATAGAAAGGAAATTCGCCAGTATCCCAGTTTTTCCGCCAACTCGAAACCATAGCAGGAAATAAATCTTCGTAACGGTCAGGTCTTTCATAATTTGACTCACCTTGATACCAGATTGCGCCTTTAATCCCATAGCCAATTACCGGATAAAGCATTCCGTTGTATAATGTGGTTGGTGTTCGGCTCACTTCTTTAATCGAATCACCTTTTGATGGAATTTTGATTTCCGGAAATGCTTTTAAATCTTCAGGCGACATCCAGGCTTCAATTGTAGAACCGCCATAACTATCATTTATGATTCCAACCGGAACGTTTAACAATTCAGTCAATAATTTCCCAAAGTAATAAGCTGTTGCACTAAAGTTAGAAACGGTTTCGGGCGAAGCTAATTTCCACGCAGAAGGTTTACTGTTCTCCTGTCGTTCGGCAATGGAAGAACGTGGTACGGTGTATAACCTAATATTTTGATTAGATGATCTTAAAATTGCTTCATTTGAACCTATAATCGGCTGACTTTTAAACCCTTTCATTGGCATTTCCATATTAGATTGTCCACCACAAAACCAAACTTCTCCAATTAAAATATCTGCTAAAATAAGTTTTTCGCCATCATTTAATTCAATTTCATAAGGTCCGCCAGCGGCTGGTGTTGAAACTTTAACTTTCCATTTGCCATCTTTATCGGTGTTAACTGAATAATTTTCTTTATTCCACGAAGTGATGATTTTTATTTTGGCAGATGGTTTCGCCCAACCCCAAATAGCCACTTTGCTTTGTTGTTGCAAAACCATGTGGTCGGTAAAAATAGATGCAGGCTTAACCGTTGCTGATGCGATAACGCAAAAAACGAGGTTTAAAAGTATTATGAGTTTTAGTTTCATATATGTTAAATTTACCACCTAAGACGTCTAAGGGCATCTTAGTTTTGGTTCATATCATTTTAATTTGTAATCACACACCACCTTCAGGCATTCCTCTAAAAGAGGGAAACTCCCCTCGCAGTTTACTAACCCGACATATTTTTGCAACCAACATTCCCCTCTTTCAGAGGGGTGGTCGCAGACCGGGGTGTTTCTTTTACCGTCATTGAGAGGCACAAAGCGTATAAATCATTGTGTTTACCTACTCACTGGCAACCAGACAGACATTTCTGAATGCCCTCTATTTCCCCAGGCAAAATAAGGCACCAGTTTAATCTGTGTTGTTGTATTTTTATTATCAATTGGCCGATAAAGTATATTTTTCCAATTGTTCGGCTCAACAATTTTCGCATCACCAACCAAGCTCATCACTTCAGCACCATCAATAGTCATTGGTTTGGCCTCAAATTTTGTTGATGTGGGTATAAAAGCATTGAAAATACTTTTGCCAGGCAAATCTGTTGATTCTAAGCAGTACACAACCGGACCCCGTTTTACTGCAATTTGATTTCTATTTTCTTCAACCAAAGGATTTGCTTCAATTAAAGTCGCATTCATTGGAAGGTTTAATTCCACCACATCCCCTTTTTTCCAAACTCTATTTATTTCAGCATATGTTCCAGAAATAACTTTAATATTTTCCAATTTCCCATTAATTGTAATTTTTGCATCATGCGTCCAAACCGGAATTCTTAAAAAAACTGAATAAGCTTTGTTACCAGTTTCCTTCATGCTGATTTTTATCTTTCCATCCCAAGGGTAGTTGGTCTCTTCAGTCAACGAAACCTTACTTCCATCAGTTAATTTAGTAGTTAAGTTATTGCCACCATATAAATTGAACCACAATCCTTTATCAGAAACACTATAAGCGTAATCGCTCACTTCTGCAATGGTGCGAACCACATTAGGCGGGCAGCAATTTGATAAAGCAATATAAGGCATGAAATTAATACGATTTGGCGAACCTGGTGCAGAAAAACCAGGTTTAATTATTGAAGATAAATATTATGATGTTTCTTCGCTGGTTAGCGATTATAATGAAGCATTCTTTGGGGGAGATGGTTTAGAAAAACTTAGTGAAGCTATAAAAACGGCAAACTTACCAGAAATTGATAAAAACGTTCGTCTTGGTGCAGCGCTTGCCCGCCCATCGAAAATTATCTGTGTTGGCTTAAATTATAAAGACCATGCAGCAGAAACCAATGCTCCAATTCCTGCAGAACCAATTTTATTTTTTAAAGCAACGTCGGCAATTGCTGGCCCGAATGATGATTTAATCATCCCAAAAAACAGTAAAAAAACAGATTGGGAAGTAGAATTGGCCATTGTAATTGGTAAAAAAGCAAGTTACGTTTCAGAAGAAAAAGCTTTAGAACATATTGCAGGTTATGTTTTGCATAACGATTATAGCGAACGCGAATTTCAGATAGAAAGAAACGGACAATGGGTTAAAGGAAAAAGCTGTGATACTTTCGCTCCTATCGGGCCATTTATAGCTACACAAGATGAAATTGCCGATGTGCACAACTTACGTTTATGGTTAACCGTAAATGGTAAAACTTTACAAGACGGCAATACTTCAAACCTGATTTTTAATGTTCCTTTTATGATTTCGTACATCAGTCAGTTTATGACACTTTTACCTGGCGATGTAATTACAACTGGTACCCCTGCAGGTGTTGGATTAGGGCAAAAACCTGAGCCTTGGTATTTAAAAGCTGGCGATGTTGTTGAACTTGGAATTGATGGCTTAGGCAGCAGCAAACAAAATGTTAAAGCTTACAGCGAAAATTAGTAATGAAAAGATACTGCTTCACACTAGATTTAATTGATGACGAAAAGCTTATCGAAACTTATAAAGATTACCATAAATCAGTTTGGCCAGAGATTAAAGAAAGTATTAAATCTGCCGGAATTGATGAACTGGAAATCTATTTATTCGGAATCCGGTTGTTCATGATTATGGATGTGAACGATTCATTTTCTTTTGAAGCTAAAGCAAAAGCCGATTTAGAAAACGTAAAAGTTCAGGAGTGGGAAACCTTAATGTGGAATTACCAAAAAGCTTTACCTGGAGCAAAACCAGGTGAAAAATGGATGCTGACGGAAAATATTTTTACGCTTTAAATTTATTGATATGATTGATACGCATGTACATTTCTGGAACTTCGACCCAATAAAAGACGATTGGATTACAGAAGATATGAATGCCATTCGCAAAGATTTTTCACCAAAAAATTTAATCAGAACTTACAGCGAACTGCAAATAACAGGTTGCGTTGCGGTGCAGGCAAATCAGTCGGAACAAGAAAACAACTTCCTTTTAACCCTTGCCGACCAAAATGAAATTATTAAAGGCATTGTTGGATGGGTAGATTTAAAACATAAAAATTTAGATGAAAGACTTAAATATTGGAGTTCTTACAAAAAAATTAAAGGTTGGCGTCACGTACTTCAGGCAGAAAATGCAGATTTCATCCTGAACAAAGATTTTATCAACGGAATTAAATCGTTAAAAAAGTATAATTACACTTATGATTTGTTATGTTATCATGACCAGCTTCCACATATTATAAAATTGGTAGATAGCGTTCCTAATCAAGCTTTTGTATTAGACCATTGCGGTAAACCAGATGTTAAAAAACAAGATTTAAAAACATGGGCAGCTAATATAAAAACGCTTGCTCAAAACCCAAATGTTTTCTGCAAACTTTCTGCTTTATTGGTAGAAGCAGATTGGCATAACTGGAAAGAGATTGAAATTTTTAATTGCTTCGATGTAATTTTCGAGCATTTCGGAACTGATAGAGTAATGTATGGAAGCGATTGGCCAGTCGTTTTATTAAGCAGACCGTATGTCGATTGGTTTAATCTTGTAAATAAATATGCTTCAAAGTTTAGTATTCAGGAAAAGAATAATCTTTTCCTGAATACTGGATCTAAATTCTATAATTTAGAAAATTACGATTTACTTTAAGAATTTATAAGTTGTAGAAGTTTTATAAACCTCACCTGGTTTCAGCTCGGTAGAAGCAAAATTTGGATGGTTCGGTGCATCTGGAAAATGTTGCGTTTCTAAACAAATTGCAGAACGATGCGGATAAGATTTTCCGCCTTTTCCATCTTTATCTACACCAGTTAAAAAGTTTCCACTGTAAAACTGTAAGCCTGGTTCAGTTGTGTAAACCTCCATTGAAATACCAGTAAAAGGGCTTTTAACAATTGCAATTGCCTTTTTATCATCATGAGGATTTAAAGCAAAGTTATGGTCGTAACCTTTACCAAACTTTAACTGCTCATCTGCATCTTCTATATTTTTACCGATTGCTTTCGCTTTATTAAAATCAAATGCTGTTCCTGCAACATCTGTTAATTTTCCTGTCGGGATAAGTGTAGAATCAACAGGCGTATATGCCTTTGCATCAATATATAGTTCATGGTCGAGGATGGTTTTATTTCCTTCGCCATTTAAATTAAAATAGGCATGATTGGTTAAGTTTACAACGGTAGCTTTATCTGTAGTTGCTTCGTAATCAATTTTAAGAGCATTATCAACCGTTAAGGTGTAAATAACTTTTACATCAAGTTTACCTGGATAGCCAGCTTCACCATCTTTAGAACTGTAAGTTAATTCTAGTTTTTGTGCATCAATTTGTTTTGCTTCCCAAACTTTCGAGAAAAACCCATCAGTACCACCATGCAAAGTATTTTGTCCATCATTTATCTGTAAGTTATACTGCTCGCCATTTAATGTAAATTTACCTTTAGCAATTCTGTTTCCATAGCGGCCAATCAATGCACCGAAAAAGGGTTCTCCTTTTTTACGATAAGCACCAATGCTATCATAACCTAAAACAACATCAGTAAGCTTGTTATCTTTATCTGGAACTAATAGAGAAACAATTCTTCCACCATAATTTGTAATCGAAACCGAAGCCCCAGATTTATTTTTTAATGTAAAAAGCGATACAGTTTTTCCATCAATTGCTGTGCTGTATCTTGCAGAATCGCTTACTACTGTAGCTTTTTTTTCTGTAGATGAATTACAAGAGAATAAGAATGTACTTACGCATAATGTGGCTATTGATAAGCCTTGGATAACATTTCTTTTCATGAAGATCTAATTTGGTTAATGCTAAAGTAGAAAAATAATTAACGTTATTGTAACGATAATTATTTTTATTTAGTTTATACTTGGACTAAACTTTAAAATACTTATATTTTATTATTGCTATGCAGGATTTGAGCTTTAAACCAAAGGCATTTCTTTTTGACTTAAACGGAACCATGATTAATGATATGGAGTACCATACACAAGCATGGCTTACAATCATGAACGAACAACTTGGGGCTAATATTTCTTATGATGATGTAAAAAAGGAAATGTATGGTAAAAATCACGAAGTTTTAGAACGTGTTTTTGGCAAAGATAAATTTACGGCTGAAGAAATTAAAACCTTGTCTTTTGATAAAGAGAAACGATATCAGGAAGGTTATTTTCCAAATCTCGAATTAATCGCTGGACTTGATATTTTTTTAGAAGAAGCAAAGCAACACCATATTTTAATGGCTATTGGCTCTGCTGCAATAACTTTTAATATTAATTTTGTATTAGATGGTTTAAAAATAAGAGACTATTTTAGTGCAATTGTTAGTGCCGATGATGTAGAAATAAGCAAACCCGATGCAGAAACTTTTTTAAAATCGGCAAAAGCTTTAAACATAAACCCAGCAGATTGCCTTGTTTTTGAAGATGCACCCAAAGGAGTTGAATGCGCCGAAAATGCCGGTATGAAATGCATAGTGCTAACTACAACTCATAAAATTGATGAGTTTAATATATACAATAATATTTTAGGATTTATTGAAGACTACAATGACCCCATTATAAAAACGCTTTTTAAATGATATCTAAATACGCAAACCAACAACGGGTTTTAGTTGCCATTGATTGTATAATTTTCGGCTACGATGGTGAGGAGCTAAAACTATTGGTAATTAAAAGGGCAATAGAACCGGTGAAAGATCAATGGAGTTTAATGGGTGGATTTATTGGTACAAATGAAGATTTAGATGGAGCTGCTAAGCGCATTTTACTAGAATTAACAGGTTTGCATGATGTATATTTAGAGCAACTACATGCGTATGGACAACCCGAACGCGATCCTATTGAAAGAACAATTTCTGTAGTTTATTTTGCGCTAATCGATATCAATAAATATAAAGAACAAATTAATGAACAATATCATCCCGAATGGTTTAAAATTAAAGAGGTTCCCGAATTAATTTTTGACCACAATATGATGGTAAAAGCTGCAATGGATAAAATCAGGTATCAGGCAGCGCTACACCCAATCTTATTTGAATTATTGCCTAAGAAATTTACCATTCCACAGCTTCAAAATTTATACGAACAGGTTTATGATTCGCCGATTGATAATCGAAATTTTATAAGAAAAATTACTGCAAGTGGCTTGTTAATTAAGCAAACCGAGAAAGATAAATCAAGTTCCAGAAGAGGCGCATTCTACTTTAAGTTAGATAAACAGAAACACAAAGCACAGTTCCAATCATTTTTGAGCTTTATCTCTAAACCTAAATAAGCTTAGTTTATTTTTCTAAACTCAACCGCAGAAACACCTTTAGATCGTTTAAAACTACTTGTAAAAGAATTTGCTTGCTCAAAACCAAGTATTTCTGCAATCATCGACATTGAATAATCTGTATGAATAAGTAATTCTTCCGCTTCTCTAATAAGTCTTGCAAATAGTAAATCCGGTAGATTTTTTGCAAATGCTTTTTTCAAAAATGAATTAAGCTTCCTGGAACTCATCCCCATACCGGAAGCATAAAATTCAGTAGAACGCTCTATTTTAAAATACTGTTCTAAAATAGCTCTAAAACGTAAAACTTGCTGTAATTCATCAACAGATAAATCCATTAATTCGGCATTTAAAACTGCAGAAAAACCCAAGAGTAGAGATAAATATTGTGCAAGGTAAGAAATATCTCTTTTAGCTATAATTTCTCTTTTAAGCTGTTCGAGTAAACTAAATGCCTTTTGGGCCTGCATACTATTCAGATCTTTAAATGATAAAGCCATGAATAAGTTGCGAGATTGAACATCTCGATGTTGCAACAAAAATTCGGAATATAAAAGACTGCTAAAACTTAGCCAATAGGCAGAAATAACTTCTCCTTCTAAACGAATTATACCTTCCTCAGGGATAAAAAAGACACGACCAGGCGACAACACATAATCGCCCGAATTCATACACAATAAGCCCGACGCCTCTTTAACTATTAAGACTCTTATCGGGTGTTCAGCGTTAAGTGCCTTATCTCTTTTAAAATTTCCCTTGATATTTTCAAGTTGTATCATTTCACATCAAAGTATCCTGTTCTTAGTAAGACAACATAACACCTCATAGTTGTTACACTACAAAGTAAGCAATTTTGCCCAACATTCACAATACAACGTAATAAAAGCAAAAAAACTGCATTTTTAAATCAATTAGAGCTAATTTCTTTATAATTATTAAGTCTGTATTCTCAATAAAATAAACATAAAAAAGTATCAAATACATTTGTAAAATATATTAATTCAAAAACCGAATGTTCAAAAATCCATTAAATAAGAATAATTAATGCTACAAAATTTATTATTTTTGTATACAATTTTAAAACTTTAAGTCCGTTATGATGTTTATTACCTACCATGAAAAACTCTTTAATTATTGCTCTGCTGTGTTTATTTTTTTTATCTTGTAAAAAGGATATTCCGGAGCCTGATGTTGTAAGATTTAAAGTTTATAGCACAAAGATTAAATATGCCAATAATAACGAACCAGATGTGCTTTTTTGGTATGTATGGAAGGCAAACAAAGGTGGCTACTTTTATATAACTTCTACAAGTACTGTAGAAAATTTCTCACCTTACAATTTTTCTTATTGCAAGGAACTGCCAAGCGATATAAAAAATAAATCTCCTTTTAAAAATATTGTGGTTTGGATAAATCAATTAAATGGCGATCTATACTTTGATATTATGGGTAAAAACTCAGGCTCAAATACTGCAGAATAATACAACTACTTAATTATTTTTTTTATACTTTCGCAACCCGATTTAAAACACCTGATATTTTTATTTCAACCGCGATGAGTAAATTTTTGTATGGAATTGATTTTGGCACAACCAATTCTGCCCTATCTATATTTGATGAAGAAAAAAAAGAAATCATTTCTACGATTTCAATTCCATCATTAATTTATTTTAAACATGCCTTAACATCTGCTGATGAAGAAAATTATGTAGTCGGTGAAAAAGCTATTGAAGAGTATTTAAACGACGGAATGAAAGGTCGTTTCATAAAATCAATTAAACAAATTCTGTCTAGAACTACATTTACAGAAACTAGAATTCAGAACCGCCGCTATAATGCTTCTGATTTAGTTACCTTAATTTTAAAAGACCTTAAGAACACGGCTGATAAAATTACAGGGACTAATTGTGAAAAAGCAATTATTGGTCGCCCTGTTTTCTTTGATGACGATAACACACAAAAGGACACACTTGCGCAAACAAGACTAAGAAAAGCTGCAGAAAATGCTGGCTTTACCGATGTTCGCTTTCAGTTTGAGCCAATTGGAGCCGCATTTGCGTACGAGAAAACCATCACAAAAAAGGAGAAAGTTTTGGTTGCCGATTTGGGTGGAGGTACAACAGATTTCACCTACTTAATATTAGACCCCGAAAAAGTTGGAAGTAAAGACAGAAAAAATGACATGATTGCTTCGGGAGGTATTTACATTGGTGGAGATAGCCTTGATTCGGCTTTTATGTGGGAAAAGGGTACACCCTTTTTCGGAAAAAACACGCAATATGAAGCTACAAGAGGGCAAATTTTAAATGTTCCAAAATCACTTTTTGCGAATATCTGTTCGTGGGATAAAATGAATTTTTTCAATGGCCAAAAAATTAAAAAAGATATCGAAGACTATTACTATTTCTCTGGTAATGATAGAAAATTCAAGAATCTTATAACCCTTATTGATAACAATTTAGGGTATTCTGTATTCCAATCAATAGAAAAAACTAAAATTGAATTATCAGATAAACCATCTATCGATTTTATTTATAATAATATGGGTATCGAAATCGATGAAACGATTTCGATATCGCAGTACAATGCTGTAATTGAAAAAGACGTACAAAGAATTAGTGAGTATTTGGATAAGTTTCTAACCGAATACAACATAAATCCAACGGATATTGACTGTTTGTTCCTTACCGGAGGAACATCAATGGTTGCGGCAATTCAAGAATTATTTAAAAGTAAATTTCCTCATATACCAATGAATTCTGGAGATAATTTCAAAAGTGTTGCGAAAGGCTTAGCTTATAGCGGTTACCTTTTCGATGAAGGGGCCGTATCATAATTTAATTTTATGATACGGCCCCCTTTTTTTTTGCTTTGTATTTTACGTCTTTGTCCCTTGGCTATTTCGGTTTCAGCAATCGATATTT
>NZ_JBHSBY010000097.1:0-14393 GCF_042650905.1 Pedobacter jamesrossensis
ATATGAAAATCAACACTTTAAACCAAAAAAATAACATAAAAAAATATAAAAAATTTAAGCAAAATAAAAGGGCTGATCATTTTATTTATGATACAGCCCCTTTTTGTATAATACAGATTCTGGTAAATACAATATTTTTAAATCTACATATTGTAATTTATTGATGATGAGAGGCTAACTTCTCTTTTCATTTTGAAAAAACATTAACCAAAAGAGTTTCATTTATCAAATAACTTGTATTTTCGTTCTCAAATCCCCTATTGTGAAGAAGATATTTGTCCTAATAATTGTTCTTGCTGTTGGTTTTACTTCTTGTAAAAAAACAGCAATCGATATTGAAACAGCTACTACCAATAATAATGGAAGTGCTGTAGCAACAAATCTTAATAACGACCTTTTATTGAAACTTGTAAATGAAAAACGAGCCGCAGGCTGCAATTGTGGAGCAACAATTATGCCTCCAGTTGCTGTATTAACCTGGAATAATTTGCTAGCTGCTGCTGCATTAGCACACAGTAAAGATATGAACGCTAATAATTATTTCGATCATAATTCTCAAAACGGGAAAAACCCAGGCGATAGAATTACTGCGGCAGGTTATAAGTGGACTGCTTATGGAGAAAATATTGCTGCAGGGCAACCTACGGAGCAGATAGTTTTTGATGCTTGGATAAATAGCGAAGGACATTGTAAAAACATTATGAATGCTAATTTTAAAGAAATGGGTGCTGCAAAAGATGGTAAATACTGGACTCAGGAATTTGGAAGGCAATAGTTAGAATAAGCTTATCTGAGCACCTGGAACTTTAAACTGCGATTTATCCAAAAAAATATCTTTCACATTTATTCCATTCAATCTGCAGTGTAACTTAAAGTTATCTTTTATCATTTTTGCAATATTTCCATCGCCACGCATTCTATCTCCAAATCTGCTATTATTAACATTTCCACTGTGACAACTTTGTATCATGTGCCAAACTTTGTCAAATCTATCAGGAAAATTTTTTCGTAACCAATCTTCAAAAATCTGAGCTATTGCTCCGTTTAAGCGAACAATGGTATAACCAGCACGGATAGCACCTGCATTTGCACCCGCTTTTAAAACGGCAGGAATTTCGTGATCGCTTAATCCGGGAACTAATGGTGCAACCATAACACCCATTGGAATTCCGGCTTTGCTTAATTCTTCTACTACCTTTAATCTTTGTTTTGCTGTAGCAGTTCTAGGTTCCATTGCTAATCTTAGTTTATCATTTAAACTATTAATCGATGAATAAACCATAATTAAATTAAGCTTTGCCATTTCTTGCAAAATATCGATATCGCGAAGAATAAGCGAGTTCTTGGTTATCATACCAATTGGTTGTTTATAAGCGAGCGCAATTTCTAAAAGTTGACGTGTAAGTTTAAATTTCCTTTCGGCAGGTTGATAGCAATCGGTATTACCCGAAAGCGAAATTGTTGTTGCATCCCATCCTTTCTTTTCCAGAAATTTTTTAAATAGGACAGGAGCATCTTTTTTTACGATGATTTTTCTTTCGAAATCCAAGCCTGCACTATAGCCCCAATATTGATGTGCATTTCTAGCATAGCAATAAATACAGCCGTGTTCGCAACCTTGATATGGATTTAAAGAATAGTCCATGCCAATATCAGGGCTATCTACTTTGTTAACAATGGTTTTTGAATTTTCGAAAAGAAATGTGGTTTTGTGGTCGCTTTCTGCCCAATCGTCAATTCCCTCATCATGCTCTTTTACATAAGCATCTTTTAAAAATTTGTTATGTGGATTAAATTGAGCGCCCCTTCCCTTGAAATACTTGCTTTCTTCCTCTTTTATCATAGCATAAAATTACTAATATTTTTAGTAATTTTATGCTAATGTTGATAATTTGTACTAATGATTTAGCCTACTTTTTTCTAGTGGAATGTAATCCATTGGTACCATATCGCCAACTTTTTCGTATGCCCAATAACCTTCATAAAGCATAGATCTGGAGTCGTAAACTCCACCATTCGCATAAAATCTAACTGGGCCTTGAGTTAAGTTTATAACAGAAATTTCATTTTCAGGTACATCCAACGGTCTGAAAACCCAAAAGCCAGTGTTAGAATATGCCAAAGATTCTTTTTCTTTAGTGTACTGAATGCAAAGCGCATCAGTATAGTTTATCAATTTTAAATTATTGTTAAAATCATGAACAAGTGTATCTGGATTCACCTCAGCTCGACTAAACTTATCAATAAACTTTGGCATTTCCTTTTGTTTAGTCCAAAATTCTAACAAGCCTTCATCTATTTTTCCTGCTACTTTTCTTACACCTGTTTTTTCTGGTAGCGTTTTTATTTTCACCAACATATCGTTAATTACATTTTCGGGATAGCGATTGGGATTTGGTGTTTTAATAATTTTATTGATTAGAAAACCTTCTTCTTTGCTACGATTTTCATAAAGTGAACGAAAAAAATGCTGAGAAGAACCATAATAAGCAATTTCTCTTGCTTCAATGTATTTTTTCTTTTTTGTTGCAGAAGCTTTTAACTCTTCGAAAAACGGATGACCGGAAAAGTATATGATGCGGGTGCGACTATTATATTCAAAGTAATCGAGCATATACTTGAGTCTGTATCCTAAAGCTTTATTTTCTACAATTAAAAATTCTGTAGTTTTAACCGTTAAAAGGCTTTTTGTTACATCAAAATCTACATTTAAAACTTGCGGATTTAGAATTTTGCACTGTTTAGAGTTTGGGGTTATACCTATAAAATATTCGGTAAACTGTTTGATGTATTTTGCCCGGTTAGGATCTGCTCTAATCGTAACTTCGTTAAGTTGAAAAGTGTTTTCTTTAAGAATAAGATCTATTTTTACCGACTGATCGGATATAATTACACTTTTTGAGTAGGGTAAATAACCAACCATTTGAACCAATAAATCGTAGCTTCCGGGCTTAAGATTTGCTAATGTGAAATTCCCATTGTTATCTGCAACAGTAGCAACTTTATATCCGCTTAAATAGACTCCTGCACCCGGCAAACTACCTTTATCATCCTTAACTTTTCCACTAATAGAGAAAGTTGCTTGACTAAAAACACTAAAACCCATACATAGAAATAGCAGAGATAGAAAAACGCTTTTAATCATGAGAGCGAATGTAGCCAAATGGAATAATAATCGTTAAAACTTTCAGAAGATTTTAACAATTTTAACATTCTTAGGGTTTGTTGTTAGGAGGAAGATAATCAAGCGGAACGCTATCAGCTATTTTTTCCCAACTCCAATAACCTTGATATATCATAGAGCGAGGGTTATAAGTCCCTCCATTTTCATAGAAGTAAACTGGAGCAACCTGTAAATTTATAAGGGAAATCTGGTAATCAGGCATATCCAACGGACGGGAAACAGATTGACCAATTATATTTGCATAAGTTGGCGCTTCTCGCTCATTTTTATAAATTACATAAAGTATATCAGTAAAATTAATTGATTTCATGCTGCTGCTGAATATTTTAACAAGTGTATCGGGTTTTACCTCTTGTCTATTTAAAATCGAAATTTCTTTCGGTTTATTTTTTTGATTAATCCAATAACTTAACGAATCATTTCCTCCTATAGATATTGTTATTTTTCCTGAAGAGTTTTGTGCCAGGGTTCTAAATTGCTTTACTTTGGCATTTATCAAACTATCTGGCAAACGGTTTTTATCTTTCTGTTTTATCAATTTATTAATTTCAAAACCATCTTGTTTTGACTTTCCAGCATATAAACTACTAAAAAAATGCTGTGCCGACCCATTGTAAGCTACCAATCTTTTGGCTGCCCACCTTTTCATTTTACTTTTCGATCCTTTTAAATCTTCATAATATGGATACCCTTCATAATAAATTATGCGTGTTTTATTGTCATATTCGAAATTGTTTAGTTGATATTTTATGCGATAACCTAATGCCTGGTTTTCGATAATTAAAAACTGATTAGTTTTTACAGTTAGTTTAGAATCATCGCTGATGTAATCAATTATTAGTACATTAGGATTCACAATTTTGCACAGCTGTGCATTTGGAGTTGTTCCGATAAAAAAATCGGTAAACATTCTGATATAACCTGCTCGATTTGGATCTGGTTTAATGGTAACTTCCTGAAGTTGAAATGCATCTTCTTCCAAAACGAAGTCAAACTTCAGTGGTTTATCAACAACTATTATATTCTTGTTTAAGGCTTTAAAGCCGATTAACTGTATAAGAATATCATAATTGCCCGGCTTTAAATTTAGGCTATAATGGCCATTATTATCAGCAACTGTGGCGATTTTATAACCACTTACATATACACCAGCACCTGGTAATGCATCTCCTTTTTTATCCTTAACCGACCCAGAAAGTACAAAACTCTGTTGGGCTAAAGTTATTTTAACACTGAGCAGGAGCAGGCAAATTAGTAAGACTTTTTTCATTAAAACAAATATAAACTAATTTTTTAGTTTATAAAAGATTTAAAGAATGCCTTATTTAAAGAAATTAATGTAATAGTTCCTTAGCGTTTTCTATTGCAGATGCACCAGGGTTTTTACCACTTAACATTTCTGCAATTACATCTATTCTTTCTTCTTGATTTAGTTTTCTAATTCCAGTTGTCGTTTTACCTCCGTCGTCGTTTTTATAAACAAAATAGTGCGATTTTCCTTTCGCAGCAATTTGCGGTAAATGGGTAATTGAAATAACCTGCATATCTCCACCTAAAACAGAAATAACTTCTCCAACTTTTAATGCGGTTTCACCAGAAATTCCAGTATCAATCTCATCAAAAATTATGGTTGGAAGGGCAGTGTGTTTAGCTAATAACGCTTTAATAGCTAGCATTAATCTCGATAACTCCCCTCCAGAAGCAACTTTGCTAACGGGTGCAGGCGCCTGACCAGCGTTTGCCGTAAATAGTAAATTGATTTCATCTAAACCATCTTTATTTAGCTCAGTTAATTGGTTTTGAGCCAAAACAAGTTTAGCATTTGGCATACCAACTTTTATTAAGGTTTGAGCAGTTTGCTCTTCAACTAGTTTTATAGCTTTTTTACGGTTAGCACTAAGTAGATTAGCTTGTTTTACTAATTCAGATTCTAATTTTTCGTTCTCTTTTTTAAGCTTTTCGATACTTTCATCAGAAGATAACAATTGATTTAAATTGGTTTCCAGCTGTTGCTGTAAGGCAAGCAATTCTGAATTATTGCCAAGGCGATGTTTTTGCTGTAAAGAATAAAGTAAATCTAAACGCTGATTGATAGTTTCCAATCTATCAGCACTATGTATGGTGTTTTCTTCAATTCCCGAAGTTTCGTCGGCAATGTCCTTAATTTCTATTATCGATGAACGCAATCTTTCGTAAAGCGCATTAATATTTGGGTCGAATTTTTCTATACTTTGAAGCTGTAATTGTGCCTCTTTTAAAAGTTGAAGGGCAGAAGGTTCGCTTTCGGTTAGTAATCCAGAAGCGGTAAGCAAAGCTCTTTTAATCGTTTCTGCATGTGTAAGCTTTTCAAGTTCTAACTCTAATTCTTCCTGTTCGTTTTCTTTTAGGTTAGCTTGTTCTAGTTCATTAAACAAAAACTGCTCGTAATCTTGCTTGCTCCTGGCTTCATCCGCATCGCTTATTAATTTTTTTAAACGAGTAATATCTTGCTTTAACTTTTTAAAACCCGAACGATATTGTAATAAAATGGAATTATGGTTTGCAAGCGAATCAACAATTAACAGTTGAAAATCGGCATTATTAATTTCTTGTGTGGCATGTTGAGAATGTATATCAATGAGCTTTTCGCCTATCTGTTTTAGCAGCGATAAATTTACAGGTGTATCATTTATAAAAGAACGAGATTTTCCATCGATAGAAATTTCACGACGTAAAATCGTTTCATTAAAAAAATCTAAATCCTGCTCTTCGAAAAGTGTCTTCAAATTCTCATCAGCTAATAAGAAAGTGCCTTCTATAACACACTTTTTATCCTGATTAAAGAAATACTTGCTTTCGGCTCTTTGCCCTAAAATTAATGAAAGTGCACCCAATATAATTGATTTACCTGCACCAGTTTCACCAGTTATTATATTTAAGCCTTTATCAAATTCGATATCAAGACTATCGATTAATGCGTAATTACGTATAGAAAGTTTTTGTAGCATACCTGTGGGTAAAAATACTAAAAAGTTATTTTACCAATGGTCGAAAATGAAAACAGCGAAGATAATTCTTCGCTGTTTTTGAATATAATTTGTATGGTTTGGTTATTGCTCTGATTTTTCTAGTCGCTCAGGTTTTTCCTGCTTTTCTTGTTTCTCGATTTTTTCTTTAAGCTCTTTAACTTCCTTATCGAATTTTTGTTTCAGCTTTTTGTACTCTTCGGTTTGTTTAACTTTACTATTTGAATCATTGAAGTAAAATACTGAGCCGTCTGGACCCGTCAGTCTATTATTTGAACCTCCAAAAACAGTATCACCTCTAACTATTGTTAATTCAGATAAGCCTTTGAGATGAAGATTTGTAGAGGCTTTCCTTCTAGCGTTGTCTAACTGTGTCCTAAATTCTGAAGTATTTATTCTTGCGGACATTTCTTCGCCCATTTTTCTCCATTTTTCTTGAGCTTCTGGCGAACCATACTCTTTTGCCATATCCTCGCCAAATTTTTTCCATTTAGCTTGTGCTTCTGGCGATGAATATTCTTTAGCTACGTCTTCACCAAATTTTTTCCATTTAGCTTGAGCTTCAGGAGAAGAATATTCTTTGGCAACATCATCACCAAATTTTTTCCATTTTAGTTTGGCAGCAGGAGAATTGAAATCTCTGTAAATTTTTGCTTTAAAAAGTGAATCTTTAAATCCAAATGCAGAATCAGATTTATAGATAAATGCGCTTCGGCCAGCAAAAAGTTCATCTCTGTAGAAGTCTTTTCTTAAGCTATCAGGCATTTCTTTTACTGAGTTATACTCCGTTTTTTTACCATTGGCATCAATAGTTACGATTTTTATTTTGCGTTTTTTTGTTGTATCTACAAATACAACCGTATTACTATTTGCAATTGACGTTAAATTAAGGATATCCTTTTTTGCTTCTTTTTTATCTGTGTTTTTCTTTTCGGTAGGATTAATCCAGGCAATAGAGAACAAGCAGGCTACACCTAAAGTTAAGGCAGCCATTTGCTGTTTGGCATTTAAATAGTTCGTTTTCATGTTGGTTATTCTTTTTATGCGTTGATACAAGTTTTGAGATTTGCCCGTTGTTGCTAAAGCATAAGCCGGACTGGTTTTATCTTTAAGTAGTTCTAATTTTAATAAGGCATGTGCATAGTTTAATGGCTTACCGGTTATTTTTAGCACTAAATCATCACATGCGTGTTCACGTTCGATATGTATAAATCTTCCTGCCATCCAAACAAATGGATTATAAAATAAGAAAGTTTCAATGGCAGTTTTAATTAAGTTTAACAGGAAATCGTTTCTACGAATATGAGATAGTTCGTGGATTAAAATTGCTTCAACCTGGTCGCTATCTAATTGATTAACCAATGCAATAGGGAATAGCACAACTGGCTTTATATAGCCAATTACTAATGGCACATTTACAATAGCGGATAAATGGAATTTGATAGATTTGTTGATTTTTAGATTAGCGGTAACACTTTCGAAAATGTTTTGCCAACTTTCTGGAATAGCACTTAAACTATCTTTTTTTAATTGAGAAAGCTTGCTGTATCCCTTTACAATAACAAATAGCTGCAATGCGATTCCGATAAGATAAAAGGTAATTATTAACGGGAAATATTGCTCGGCCTTGCTACTGAAACTCTGTGGCAGATTATTAAAATATTGTTGAACCTCTAAATTTTGAGTGTTAGCTAATGAATTTTTGGTAGGTATGTTTTTTAATATATGGCTAATGAAATTATAAACAAAAAAGCTAAACATTAATACAATAGAACCAAAAGCCAGGTTATGCTTATACTTTGCAGCCAGCTTTGGTAAACTGAATAATACGATAAATAAAACCCCATAAATTAGGGCACTTTGCCAAAGCGAATTGACAATGCTCCAGCCAAATGCGTTGATAAATTGTTGTACTAAAGTTTCCATATTAGTTGTTTTTTTCTAATTGTTCCAAATACTTTTTTATCTCGTCTATTTCATCTGCACTTGCGGTGTGGTTACCCAAAGCTTGCATAACCAATCTAGCCGCCGAACCATTAAACACATTATCTATCATTTTATTTACCAATTGTTTCTCCGTTTTATCCTGATTTACGATGGCTTTATATATATGTGTTTTCTGATTTGTATCTCTTTCTACCATTCCTTTTTCATGCATAATTTGCATAAGTTTTAGGGTAGTGGTGTAACCAGAATCTTTTTTATCTAAAGCTTCATGAACTTCGCGTACTGTACAAAGACCTTTTTGCCAAAGTACTTGTAAGATTTCCATTTCGCCTTCTGTTGGTTTGATGTTGGTAATGCTCATATGTTACAGTTCTACGAATTGTTTCGTATTCAAATGTACGAAGATATTCGTAATATCAAAATGTTTTAACAGATTTTTAACGAAAACATATATTGTTTGCTATAAGACGTCATTTTGCTGAAAACGTTGCATGTGTTTTTTGCAATTAGGAGGGGAGACAGGAAGTTTAAAAATTGGTTGGAGTTAATTAGCTATAACTTAACTAATGATATGTTTAACTGCCTTGTTATTTTAATAAATTATTTGAAGCGCAAAAGCTGTGGTTCTTTTGTAGCCTGGTTCCCGCCAATACTAAAATCTTTTGGGTATAGTTTCTACAAGAATTTAAGTTACTGTAGCCAAAAGTATTTTCGTGTTTGTCGGGGCTAATTAGGAAAGTAATTTGCTTTTGGGTTGAGTTACTTTGAACCTAATAACAAAAGTAACGTATCACGTAAGTCTTTTCCTTTAATATCTTTAGCAATAATTTTTCCATCAGGATCGATTAATACATTTGAAGGTATTGTCGTTACGCCATAAAGTTTAGCCACTTCATTTTCTTTTTTAAGATCAGAAACTTGCATCCACGGAAGTTTGTCTTCCTTTATTGCGTTCAACCAGTTCATTTTATCTGTATCAATAGATACACTTAAGACTGCAAATTTTTTCGATTTGTATTGCTGATAAGCCGATAAGAGATTTGGGTTTTCCTCTCTGCAAGGCAAGCACCAAGATGCCCAAAAGTCAACAAGAACATATTTACCTCGATAAGATGAAAGTTTAATTGGATTTCCAATTATATCGTTTTGCGTAAAATCCTTTGCTAGCATGCCTACTGAAATTTTTTTGTCTTCTATAATCCTCCTGGCTATTTCCTTGCCTTCTGGCATTGCCTTAAGGTCGGGGTTTAAATTGGTAAAACTTTGTTCTACTTGTGGTAAGAATTTGGAGTTTCGGGCCATGTTCCCTAAAGTAAGTAGACTTACATAAGAATCTGGATGGTTAGCTATAAAGTTAAATTGAACAGGAAATGTATCATAATAGGCAGTTTCTAATTTTGTTTTGTTCAACTTTAGCAATGCCGTATCTTTCAATTCTTTATTGGAATCCTTTAATTTTTTTATTTGCTTATTAAGCGGATCTAATGCTGCAAGAAGTTCTGCATAATCATTATTTGATGGTGTTCCAGAGATGGTTGAGTTACTCAAGGTATCGGCAGAATTTAGAGTAATTTGTCCTGCCTCGATGTAAATGCTAAATGAATCAAATAGGTCTTCAGCATATCTAGGGTTATTGTTTCTGGATAAATAGCCTCTTACTTTTGTATTAATGCTTCCTTTAAATTTGAATGTAGCTCTATTTACTATGGTAGAATCATCAACTATTTGACCACTTTGTCTGTAGCTTAAAAAAATCTTATCACCATCTTTAAAACCTTTTCCAAAGCCACAAATAGTGAAAGATGATTGGGCAAATAAACTTAATGGAAGAAGACAAATAGTAAGAAACAAAAACCTTTTCATCGTTTAAGAGATTATAAGTGTTCCAACCAGAAATTAATTCTGTTTTAAACCTTCGTATTTGCCAATATTTGCCGGGTCGATTTCTGACAACATATTGTATGCTTTCATTCTTTCCTGTGTGTTTAGTTTGGATAGTACATTTGTAATTTCCTCGGCTTTTGATGCGAAGTAAACATTTGGAAAAATCGAACCCAATTTCTGTTTATCCATTTGCTGCAAGGTAGATAAGGCATTAACTATTGGCATTAAACCCTTGTCATTATCGGTTAACTGGTCTAAACCACTGTAATGATAGTTGTAGATAAATGTGCGTAATTCAGAAAAAATTGGGTTTAAGGCATTTTCATTAAACCAAAAGCGATTGCGTAATCCATCAGCAGCTCGCCAGCCACTATTGCCCGATGCTTGCGCAAGGTTAATAATATTTTGAGCTTTTTTAAAGTATGGCGTACCGCCCATTTTGCTAAAACTATCTTTATCGAGGCCAACAATTGTGTAAGCGTAGTAAGTTAGAAGCGCACTAATATTTGATATGTAATTCTGGTCAGAGAAATCGATTACAGAACCATCATTAAAGCTAAAATCGAAATTTTTATCGCTCATGTTTAACAGCGTGCTGTTGTAAGTGCTGTTAAAAACCGGGCGGCTGCTTTGAATTTGAGCTTCTGCGGTATAACCGGAGCCGCCATCCCAAGAGTTTATGGTAATTACAAAGTTGCAGTCAATACGTTCTTGTGGTTTGTAAGTTTCATTGGTAAACTTATTATTATTCAAAAAATCGCGAATGTTTTTTTGTAACGCATCCAAAGTTGGTTTACTAATATTAGAAACCTGCGGAGCCAATAATTGTACCCTTGCGTTAAGTTCTTGAGCCTGCAATTTTTCAAAGCCGATAATCAACAACAAGCAAATAATCTTTTTTATCATTTTGTAATTTTTAAAATGGCTTCACAAATATCTTTTGCAACTTCAGCTTTCGATTTTAATTCGAAAGCAGTTTTCTCTAAGGCCTTGTTAAAAATAGTAATTTTATTTGTATCCGATTTAAAACCCGCTCCTTTATCATTTAATGAATTTAATACAACCAAATCTAGATTTTTCTTTTCTAATTTACCTTTGGCATAATTTTCTTCATCATTGGTTTCTAAGGCAAAACCTACCAATATTTGATTAGATTTTTTACTCTTTCCTAACGAGGCCAGAATATCTGTAGTTTTCTCTAGCTCTAAAATAAAATCGCCGTCTTGTTTTTTAATCTTTTGATTAGCCACAGTTTTAGGTCTATAATCTGCAACTGCAGCACACATTACCGTTATATCTGTTTCGCTGAAAATAGAAGTACAAGCATTGAACATATCTAAAGCACTAACAACATTTATCCTTTTCAAGGTTTTATCAGCTTGTAGAGAAGTCGGACCAGCAACTAAAGTCACATCGGCACCCAGTTTTACCAATTCATCGGCAATGGCAAAACCCATTTTTCCTGATGAATGATTTCCAATAAACCGAACCGGATCTATTACTTCATAAGTTGGACCTGCAGTAACCATTACTTTTTTGCCGAATAACGGCATCGATTTTTTAATGGCATTATCAAGGAATGAAACAATTTCTTCTGGTTCAGCCATGCGGCCTTCGCCAACTAAGCCACTTGCTAGTTCTCCATTTCCTGGTGCAATAACAATATTGCCATAGCTGTTTATGCGCTTAATATTTTCTTGAGTTGTTTCATGCTTCCACATATCCAAATCCATCGCAGGTGCAACATATACAGGGCATTTAGCAGAAAGGTAAACGGCTGTTAAAAGATTATCGCAAATTCCTGTAGAAAGTTTAGCTAAAGTATTTGCGCTTATCGGGGCAATAATAATTAAATCTGCCCATAAACCAAGCTCTACATGATTGCTCCAAACGCCAGTTTCTTCTTCGAAATATTGCGTATAAACTGGATTTTTAGAAAGCGTGGCAAGGGTAAGTGGCGTAATGAAATTAGCGCCATCGGGGGTAAGAATAACCTTAACGTTTGCGCCAGCTTTAACTAAAAGCCGAACCAAAAATGCCGACTTATATGCTGCGATGCTTCCGCAAACGCCAAGGATTATATTTTTATTTTTCAGCATAGCGTAAACGCGTTACTTTAATAGTGCAAAGAGCCAGAGCGTATGCATATATTAACTCCATGCCCTAAACGCTATGCGCTTTGCAATTTACTTTTGTTCTTTTGAAGGGTTTCTGTGATAAATTTTTTCGTTTAAAAATTCATCAATAGCAACTAAAACTGGCTTTGGCATACGTTCGTAGTGCTTGCTGATTTCAATTTGCTCACGGTTTTCAAAAATCTCTTCTAAGTTATCGTTGCTTGATGCAAATTCTGCTAATTTACCATGCAATTCTTCTTTCATATTATTCGAAATCTGATTTGCTCTTTTAGCAATTACAACTAATGACTCATATAGGTTATCAGTTGTTTTATCTAAATCGCGTACATTTCTAGTGATTGTAGTATTTGGTACAGCAGGTTTGTTAGTATTCATGTATTACTTGTTTTTAATATTCGTGTTATCTGCTTTAATTGGCTTTGCAGAGATAGTATCTTTAATTTTACCAGTTTTTTTAAGCATTTCCATATACTTAGCTTGGTCAGCAGCAAAAGTAGCCATTTCTTGCTTGTTAAATGCTATGCCAGATTCAATATCTGATTTAAGTTGTTTAGCATCATTAGTAAATTTACTTTTAGGATAGTTTGCTGTAAATTCATTATATAAATCTGTAGCCTCGTTATATCTATCTTCCTGGCGAATAGGGATACTATTTTTCGCATACATATACTGAGATTTAATCATTAAAAAATCCATTTCTTCAGCATATCTAATATCAGGATAATCTCTTTGCGCATTTTTTAGTGCAATAACCGCGGCTCTGTAATTTTCTACATTACTAGGTCCTGTAGTTAAATACATTTTAGCATTTTCAAAAGCCTTATCTTCTAATTTACCTCTCAAAGTGGCAATATATTTTGCAGCAGAAACAGCCCGGTCGCTAGTTGGGTATAAGTTGATAAACAACTGTAGAGCATCAATAGCTTTATAAGTATTTTCCTGGTCTAAAGAGAACGTAGGCGATTCTAAATAATAGCAATATGCTGCCATATAACGAGCCTCTTCAGCATCTTTACTTGCAGGATAAGTATCTGCAAAACTTTTGAATTGATATCTAGCAGTAGTATAATCCTGTAATTTATATAGCGTATTCGCGTAATAAAAATTTAATCCCTCGGCTTGCTCACGTCCTCTATACTTTTGAGATAAATCTTCAAAAAGTACCAATGCCTTGCTGAAATCTCTTTTATTATACAATCTAATAGCCTCTTGGTATTTCTTAGCAACGTCGTTACTTGCCCTTAGTTTTTCAAAGCGACTTTTACAACCCGCCATACCAATAGCGGCAACAAATACTAAAATAATTAAGTGTTTAACTTTAAACATTCTGCAAAGATAATTAATAATACGATAACATCAATAAAAACAATTGGGTGCTAAGCTATGGAAAGCAAATCAGTACATATATATAGTTAACAAATTTTAACATATATTTCAATTTTTAGAAAAGCCTGGCTTGTTCATCTATTAAATGTTATTCCCGCCCTCCATTTCAAATCCTCGGCTCGTTACTCACCTTGCGGGTTTTCCATTATGGTCAGGTTTATTTTAGTCGGGCTGGTTTTCCAAATGCAGGTTGCATGGTGTAAATATCAAATCGTAAACTATATATAGTATGTTTTTCAATCCAGCATAAACCTTACTATATATAATATACATATAGCCCAACCCATTGGAGCAATATTAGTATAAATCCGCTCAAACTTCTATGTTCTTCTATTTCTTATATGGTTTAAATTATAAGAAACCGCTTTTTACCCTATTTATAAAGCCCATTAAAGCGTAACTACCAATCTAAACTAAAATCAAAATCCTGCCAAAAAATGGTCCTACGACACCTAAAATATAATATTGTTTTAAGAATCCTTAATTTTTTATAATTGTATGTCATACACTTACGGTTATTCCTCCATAATATTCTTTACAACCTTTGGTGTGTATGGGTTTTTTTTCTACTTTTGCAACCCGGTTCGGAGGAAGGGGAAAAGAGGTTTACATGGTTTTAGGGATATTAAAGAGGTTTAAATTATTTTAAAATAAACTTTGCGATAGTGTTAAAGATTGTTACCTTTGCAACCCGGTTCGGAAGGAGCGGAAAATGAATTGAAGGATTGGGGATAAGGGTTAAAGGTGAGTGTGAAAAGCGTGTGAGATTAACCTGAAAGGAACTAAAAAATAAAAAATTATTTTATTTGGAAGTTTAGAAAAGATTCCTACCTTTGCACTCCCAACGGA
>NZ_JBHSBY010000098.1:0-14771 GCF_042650905.1 Pedobacter jamesrossensis
AAGAGTATTATAATATACCTTTAAAATACAAAAAAGGGAGCAGAAAACATAGTTTCTAACTCCCTTTTTTAAACAATTTTATGGGTGGACTTTTTCAGTGCCCTCGTCCATACTGCCCTCTATAATTATTCTGCCACTTCTGGAATGATATCGGTTTCGCCAGAAACTGTATAAAGCGTTCCGTGTCTTTCGATAATGCGCACATTATCAATAACCGCCTTTAATGCTTTTTGAAAAACCTCACTTTGTAACTGTTTGTCAATCGCCGCCTGATCCACCCATCCTTCTGCCAATACGCAGGTATTTGGATCGATCATATCCCAAGAAAAATGGTAATAGACGTTTCCCTCAACCTCTCTGGTTAATACAATGTGTTCCTTCACTGCGTCGATGAAGGTTTGCTTATCGTCCGGGTGAATAGTGTAAGTGGTGTGAACCACAAAGTTTGCTTTTTTGTTCATGATTATAATTTTTAGTATTTATTTATGATTAACTGTTCGGTCGTAATATTCCATTCCTGTAGTACGATGTTAAAAGATATAGGGTTTTTATATTCAAAATTTGGAATTATCTGAAGGCCGCGTTGAAATTCGTAGGATCGTAATATTCTACCATTTTTATGATTTTCCCATCTTTTCTAGTGAATGCGGCGATGTATCGCTGTTTGTAATTTCTACCAGTTGACGGAACTTTTACATCTACCTCATAGGTAGCAAAAGCTTCATCGGGATTCAAAGAGGGGGATACCACGGCATTGTTAAATCTGATACCCGGGACACTTTCCAGAAACATTTCTGTTGACTTTTTTATTGTTTCCTTTCCACTCAATTGAGGCAGTAATCCTGCCGACTCACCGTAAGGGAACTCAATGACTATGTCATCATGAAGTAGATCTATCCATTGGTCTATATCTGTTGTTGCCGTCTCCAGATATCTAATCACTAAAGGAGAAATATCTTCTTCGAACATTGTATTTACAGGATTTTGCATATCTTTTCTCGTAAAATTCTTTTTTAAAAACTGAACGGATCCTTAGGCTACTTTAACTAATCCACTATCTAAACCCTCATCTAAACGGTAGCACTAAGAACCTATCCAGTTTTATAATAACAAAGTTAGGCTCCAACACCGCACAAATACTTGACATTTGATAAGAAGATAATTGACAATAATCAATCTAAGGTCACCCTGACATCTGGAATTTTGCTGATATTGATAATTTTCAAAATATCACTTTCTCAATGTCTGTTAAACCTGGGCATGCCCCCCATCAACAAATACTTCGCTTCCGGTCATATAAGTGCTGTCTTCTGAGGCCAGGAAAACAGCAACTGCGGCAATTTCCTCCGGTTCGCCAAGACGGCTCAACGGTGATTCGTCACTAAACTTTTGTAGCGCCTGCTGTTGAAATCCTGTGGTGTCTAGTAAATTCAGTAACCCGGGTGTTGTTGTAGACCCCGGAGAGAGTACATTCACTCGTATGCCCTTGCCTTTTAAGTCCAAAGCCCAACTTCTGGCAAGGTTTCTGATCGCAGCCTTTGTTGCGCTGTAAACACTAAATGCCGCTGTACCCTTTGCACTGGTAGAAGATCCGGTAAGAATAATCGAGGCGCCCTGGGCGAGCAGCGGTAAAGCTTTTTGTACGGTGAACAGTGTACCTTTAACATTAACGTTAAAAGTCAAATCAAAGCTTTCTTCGGTAATTTCACCAAGCGCCTCCAACATTCCCAGTCCAGCATTTGCAAAAACAATGTCCAGGTGATCGTGTTCAGCGCTGATCACTGAAAAGATATGATCCAGGTCCTTAAGAATGGACACATCCCCTTGAATCCCCACAACATTGCTCCCTATGAGTTCAACAGCCTGGTCCAACTGTTCTTGGCGTCGGCCCGTAATGTACACAAAGGCACCTTCGGCAACGAAACGTTTGGCACTGGCGAAGCCGATGCCGCTATTTCCCCCCGTAATAAGGGCTACTTTCCCCTTAAGTCTGCTCCCGATTTTTACCGGTTCTGATGATCTGCTTTGCTCATTTTCCATGCTATGTTTTCTTATAAATACATCGGAGATTCAAAACTCATGCCTTTATTAAAGTTATTGATATACAGTGGTTTATGTCTTTGTCGGCCATAGAGGTAAAAGTTTTATATCGCTAAAAAATATGGATTGTTGAAATATAGGGAATTTCTTGTCACAGCATTATGCAGACAGCTGCAGATCAGAGATGGTCATCAGTCTACCATATTCTAAATATACCCGAAGGTGGATGAGTGTACATGAAAATTAAAAAATAAATAGAGAAAAGCTTGCTATTTCAATTATGGCGCACAAATAGCGAAATATCGATATTCTAATTTTTAAATATTTTATTTAAGTTGCTGTAAGTCATTGCGTTATATAGTGGCATAAAATTATGTATGGTAGGGGTAGCAGAACATAGGCTGCAACAAATATTATGAATACTAATTAAATAAACTATAAATAACGAATATGAAGACTATTAAAGTTCCAAACCGGGAGGAAGTAAGCCCTCAATCTCAACTGCTATTCGATCAGATCTCGGCAAGCATTGGCAAAGTTCCAAATCTGTATGCAGCAATCGGATATTCCCCACAGACGCTCAAAGGGTTCCTCCAATTCGACGGTGCGCTTGCCGGGGGTATCTTTAGTGCCAAGGAAAAGGAAGCAATAAATTTGGTGGTGTCTGAAGTAAATGATTGTAGCTACTGCTTGGCCGCACATACTATGCTTGCTAAAACCAAGGGGTTCAGTCATGAGGAGATCATCAGTTTCAGAAAGGGTTATACTGAAGAGGCAAAGCTTAACGCTGTAATTCAGTTGGCAAAGAACATTACTGAAAATCACGGCCATGCGGAAGAGCAGTTTTTAGTGGATTTTTTTGCAGCCGGTTTTCAGGAGGACGCACTTATTGAATTGCTTGGGTTAATTGCGGTAAGGATTTTTACCAATTATGTACATGCGGTGACTGGTGTTCCCATAGATTTTCCAGAAGCGATGAGCCTAAAATAGACCTTGTGCTAGATAGTACTTAAAAATCAATTCTTTTAAGGCCTCTCTGAAGCGATGATGTATTCATTTTGCATATTCCTTTAAAAACTTAAAACTAAAATCATTAAATAAAATTATTATGGATTCAAATCAAACAAAATTAGACCGCCGTGATTTCTTAGGAGTGGCAGGTCTATTTACGGCTGGAATATTATTCAGTCCAAATTTTATGTTAGCTCAGGTTAAAAAAGATGGACCCGTTGAAATTATCACCAAGGCAGCCGCTACTGCAAAAATTAATGTGACCAAACTGCGTGGAAACATATCTATGGTGGAAGGCTCCGGTGGAAATATTGCGGTTCTCAATGGCCCTGAGGGAAAACTCTTAGTGGATGCCGGGATAAATGTTTCTCAGGCTCACCTACAGGCGGCACTAAATTCTATCAGCAACAAACCAATAAAAATGCTTATTAATAGCCACTGGCATTTTGATCACACGAGCGGAAATGAATGGCTGCACAAAGCCGGGGCGACAATAGTTTCTCAAGATGTGACCAGAAATTACCTACAAAGAGATGTTTACCAGGCAGACTGGAAATTTACTTTTAAAGCGTTGCCAAAAGGAGGCATTCCAACAATAATTTACAAGTCTGAGTTCAACAAAAAATTCAATGGTGAAAATATTAAGGTGAAGACCTATAAACCGGCACACACCGATGGTGATTCATTTATTTATTTTCAAAATGCAGATATTCTCCACGTCGCCGATACATTCTGGAACGCATACTATCCATTCATCGATTATTCGACCGGTGGAAGTATTGATGGAATGATTGCTGCATCAGAACGTAATGTGAAAATGACAACAAACCACACCATTGTAATACCTGGACACGGTGCTATCGGTAACCGGGCCCAGCTAATTGAATTTCATGAGATGCTCAGTACGATCCGCGAAAGAGTAGCCAAATTAAAGAAACAGGGGCGAAGCTTGAATGAGGCCATTGCTGCAAAACCAACAGCCTCCTTTGATCCTAAGTTCGGGAAGTTCGTCATCAACGGCGACTTCTTTACGAATCTGGTTTACAGAGGGGTTTAGTATAGTACCGGGTCGAGGGTGATGCCCTTGGCCCGTTATCACAATTACTTACCTGGCCTATGGTTCGAGAAACATCACACCTATTCCCAAGGCTTTTCTCCATTGTCTTGATTTTTTTGCCTCATATTTTCCAACTGCACCTCAGAAATTCATATCCTGGAATGGGCGGGAGAATTTTAATCTTTTATCTCTGATTTAATGCTGGAAGTTACATCCGTTAATTTTTAAATGGTAAATGCCCAAGGAGTCTTTATTGTTGAGATATCCTTAAAATGGATTTCCGTTAGGGATATATCGCTAATTTTGAGTATTACGATTTTCGCAAACATCTATTAATCAATTAGTTGAGTTGTGGTATATCTATTGCATATTGTTTATATAATCTTGGTAACTGCAAGATTAGTAACAACTGTTTATGTATAATTTCTAAACCAAAAATTATGTCTACTCCTAACAGTGCCCCTGTTTCCTCTAACGGAGAAAGTAAGGAACTTTCAGAGCTACTCAAAAACCACTTCTCTACCATTGAGTATCTTTCCGAAAGATTCAAGGATGAACTAAAAAACCACTTGGCTACCGAAAATTTCCAGGCAGACGAAGGTGAAAAGACCATCTTGTTAGACCTTAGCAATGAAATAGCGGAGGCGAAAAATAAGGAAGACTTGACCGAAGCTGTCCATTCAAAGTTAAAGACCTTCTTTAAGATAAACGGGTTGACAATTATTCTTCCCAACAATGATCAGCAAACCTACCAGATTTACATGTTTCCCCAGGAAATTCGTAAAATGTTTAGAAATACGGTTACAAACGAAAAGAATTCATTTGACTACTCAGAACTTAAACCACTTTTGGACAAGCTTACCACTATAGATGCACATGTGGAGGTATTTTATGACACTTCTGAGTATATCGACCGTGACCCTGGTACAAATTATTTTAAACACTGGTTTGAAAAAGGATGGGAAAAATTTGCTGTGGTAAGCTTAAAAATGGGAGAGGAGTCCCTAGGGTATATTTTATTGCACTTTGAAAAATTATCCATGGGCAACTTAAGGAGTAATTTGTTGAAAGGCATCAGCTCACAGTTTTCAGTTGCCCTCTCCAACATCAATAAGATGGACGAGGCGCTTCGCAGAAAAAACGAAATGGAGCTGCTACTCTCCATAAATACCGGAATTGCTTCTTTGAGAAATATCGAAGAACTTGCAAAGTTCATCAAGGATAGATTTAAAAAACTTTTGGGCTGTAGCCATACTATGATTGCAGTGTGCAATGAAGATGGACTCACCTTTAATGCATTTCTCCTTGACGAAGATGCTAGGGAGAAAGCGCAGCCTGTTTACCTTGATCTCAAAAATAGCAGCCACATTGTTAACGATACCGTTTTGAGCAAAACCATGCAGACTGAAATCCCATTGATATTCGATCTGGAAGAACTCTCGAAACAAAAAAATCCACCTTTATATATCAAAATAAACAAGGATCTTAAACAGCAGGTACTGCTAACTATTCGTCTCGCCAAAGGTGATGAAGTCGTTGGTTTTTGGCTGATATACTTTAAAAATAAAGATACTATTACAGCTGAAAAGCTAAAATTTATTCAAAGCCTTTCCCATCAGCTTTGTATATCTGTGGCAAATATTCTGGCCAACCAGGAAATCAAAAGCAGAGAGGATGAGAAAAGCCGGCTCCTCAAGTTCAGCAATGCAATAGCGCCTTTGAGGGATAAAGAACTGCTTTCCGATATGCTGAAGATACAGCTTTGCGAACTTTTCAATATAAGCGATTTCGTCATTTATTTATTGAGTGTCGACAGGCTGAAGTTTCTACCCTTCCTTTATGACCATGATTCTGATTTCAGTCGAGATCCCGAGTTCATCAAAGGACTGGATACTTGGACTGATCTGCCCGATAATTTCAGAGCGCTTATCTATGCTATAGATTCCCCTTCACTGTCCGAGCTCCGCTGCGAACGGATTCACCAAAGTCAGAACAAAACCTCAGAAAGGGATAGTAATGTTTCTCGCTATGGAATGCTCATAAATCTGGGTATTGATGGTAATGCTGTCATAAGTTTCGCCCATCCGGATTTTAAGCAACTCAAATCAAAGGAAGAGCTTTTAAAAAGCATATGTTCACAGATCTCTGTTGCGCTTTCCAATATCATGGCCAATGAAAAAGTAAATCGTCAATTGATTGAGATTGACCGTTATAAAAAGCAGCTGGAGGAGGAAACAGTCTATTTGAAAGAAGAAATTGAGGTAAATCAAAATTATGCCGAAATTATTGGTGAAAGTGCTGCAATGCAAAAAACTTTTCGTCTGGTTGCACAGGTTGCCTCATCGGACAGTACAGTATTGATTCTGGGAGAGACAGGAACGGGAAAGGAGTTAATCGCGAGAGCTATCCACAACAATTCTCCTAGAAAAAACAAACTTATGGTCAAAGTCAACTGTGCTGCCCTTCCGGCCAATCTGATTGAAAGCGAGCTTTTCGGACATGAAAAAGGAAGCTTCACTGGCGCCACTGAACGTAGGATAGGCAAATTCGAACTGGCCAATAATGGAACACTTTTTTTAGATGAAATTGGCGAGATGCCTTTGGAGCTCCAGGTCAAGCTCTTGCGTGCATTGCAGGAAAGGGAAATTGAGCGGGTAGGTGGACGAGGAACGATAAAGGTTGATGTCAGGATTATAGCAGCCACCAACCGGGAACTTGAGAAGGAAGTCGATGAGGGACGTTTTAGGAGTGATCTTTATTATCGCCTGAACATATTTCCGATTTACCTCTCAGCCCTTAGGGAAAGGAAAGAAGATATCCCGATGTTGGCTACACACTTCATAAACCGTTATTCTAAAAAGACTGGCCGACAAATTGATACCATTGGAAACAAGGCAATGCAGGATATGATCCAGTACCGTTGGCCAGGAAATATTAGGGAACTGGAACACCTGATCGAAAGAAGCATCCTGCTCTCCAGTGGAAACACACTTAAACAAATCCACTTGCCAAGTGGCAGGCCCGGAAACATTTCCGCAGTGTCAACTTCAGAGATTTTGCTTAAAACAATCGATGAAAACGAATGTGAACATATCTTAAGAATATTAAAATATTGTAATGGAAGGAAATCCGGCCCTGGAGGTGCAGCAGACATATTAGGTGTTCCTCCGAGCACGCTCAATTCCAAAATCAAGCGGCTGGGTATAAAGAAGGAGCATTTAGTCTGATGCGATGCGGCAAAAAAAAACTGCTTACCTATACGCTCATAATAAAAAGGTTTGGCAGTGCTGATAAAATCGAAAATGCATTTGCTGAAATTGTAAACAGTTTATTTTACACCAATACTGAAGGGAAAAAAGGATGCCCAGGCTATTGGAGCCCCGTTCAATACCTTAAATGTTCACAACTCAGCCCCTGGTTTTAACTAATTATAAAAATGAAAAAACTCATCATACTTTCTTTTCTTATCATTCAGGCTTTCGCTTCAAAACCGCAGACCATATCAAGGATCAAAGTCGATAGTTTGAAGCGGATAGTTGAGGAAGACCAGATTAGTAAAGAAACCCTTTATGCATTACTCGAACTTGCAGAGTTCAATATTTTAAAAACGGGAGAATTGAAGATAGATTTGGACAGCGCAGAAAACTTTATCCAGAAAGCAACGGATTTAAACAGGCGCATAGGATCTGTTGAAGCGCATGGAAATCTGAAACTTCTTCAGGCCTATCTCAATAAAGAACGGGGACTTGACACCAAGAAACAATTCGCAGAGGCAATCTCGGTATTGGGCAAAACAAATGATAAGTTTCATTTGGCAATGGCAAAAATGGAGTTCTCCAAAAATTTTAACACTAATGAAAAGCAGCAAGCACAACAAAAAGAGCAGTTGCTAATGAGTGCATTGCAACTGGCTGTAAGTTCAGGTACCAAGCAGCAGAAACTTTATGCCTTCCAGGAACTTAAATATAGTTTGATTACAGGGAATTTTACGGATCTGTTTTGGAAGATTGATTTCATGAATCTGATGCTGCGGCTCAAAAAACAGTTTCCCGATTTGTATCTGGACTTTTCGATTGAAAAGGAAATCGCCAGTACGCATATCAATCAGGGGAAGCTTGGTCTGGCCAAAAACGAACTGACCAAGTTGATAAGCTATTATAGACAAAACAATATAAACGGTATTTCCAGAATTTATCATCTGATGTCTAAAATATATTTTGATTTGGGTGATTTTAACGCTTCCTTGAGTTATAGCTTACAGTCTGTTAGAAATATCAAAACAAAAGAGGATTCAATCTATTTTCCTGAATATGGAAATCGCATCGCTCAAAATTCTATGTATATGAGAAAATTTGACAAAGCATTGGAGTGGTACATAAAAAATTGCCAATATGAGATATCTATAAAGGATAATAACGGCCTATATATCATGATTCCCAAAGTTGCTCATTGTTTTATAATGGATGGTAAATCTCTTCAAGGCCTAAACTATGTAAAAAACATCCAATCGAAATATCCCCCAGGCTCAGTGGAACAAAATAAAGATCTGGCATCTGCACTGGCACTGCTATATGATGCCTTGAACGATAAGGCACGCTCTAAGTTCTATCATTTAAGAATGATAACCCTTTCAGACTTTCAATTCTCAACTGGGGAAATATCGGATGACTCTCCTATACACCGCCAAATGGGAATTTATTACCTTAAAAATGGCGACATTGTAAAAGCAAAAAAATATCTTGACTGGACCATAAATGAACTTCCCCAAGGCTCGGCAGTTAATAAAAGACTTTTTACGCATCTATATGGGTTTAAAATAGACTCAGCATACAAAAATTATCTTTCTGCAATGCAACAGCTTTTGTTATATCAAAGACTTAAGGACTCGGTGTATACCGAAATGAGAAGCAGGCAGTTTGCCGAGCTAACGGTAAGCTATGAAACCGAAGAAAAAAAGAAAGACATAAGGCTTTTGAAGGAAACTCAAAAAAGACAGGCCCTAGAAATTCATCATACTAAAGCAGTCAGGAAACGCATTAGTATTGCTGCAGTATCACTGTTCTTTTTACTGGCATTTAGTTTTTACCAGTACAGGATGAAGCAAAAAAGCCATAAACTACTGGAATCCCAGAAAGAGAATATTGTGGGGATCAATAATGATTTAAATGTTATGGTCATCGAAAAAGATGTTTTACTAGCGCAAAAAGAGGGTCTGATAAAAGAAAAGGAATGGCTGCTCAGAGAGATTCATCATAGGGTGAAGAATAATCTGCATACGGTAATATGTCTTCTGGAATCGCAGGCAGTATATCTTTCAGACGATGGCAGGAAAGCTTTGGAAAGCAGCCAGCATAGAATTTATGCGATGTCCCTTATCCATCAGAAACTCTATCAGACCGAAAACTTGAAGACCATTGATATGGCTGTTTATCTACCCGAACTGTTAAGCTATTTAAGCGACAGTTTTGATGCCAATAAAAGAATAAGATTCAGCCTCGATATCGATAAGATAAGCCTAGGCATTTCGCATGCCATTCCCATAGCCCTCATTGTAAATGAGGCCGTGACAAATTCGATCAAATATGCCTTTGTTGAAAAGTTATCAGGAATGATAACCATTAACATGAAAAGATCTAAACAGAAGATTAAACTTGTTATCGCCGACGATGGTATTGGGATTCCTGAAGAAATAGATAATATGCACTCTGAATCTTTGGGGCTGAAACTGATGAACGGACTAAGCGGAGATATCAATGCCAATATTCATATCGAAAATGATAACGGTACCAGGATCACGCTTGATTTTGATCTCGAGCCCTTGGAAAATGATTTTGCATTTTTTGATGATACTAATCATTTTGAGGGCCAATCTTAGTATAAACCTGCAAATAAATATTAAATTTAAGGGACAATCCTTCTGATAGTAAATGTTCAATCTAACTTAACAAACTGTGAAAACAAAAATATTAATCGTTGAGGATCAATTCATAGAGGCCAATAACATGCAGGGGATTCTGGAAAAAGCCAGCTATAAGGTCACCGGAATCGCCAGATCGGTTCCGATAGCCTTAAAGATGGTTGAAAAGGAACGGCCGGATATGGTGATGCTTGATATATTGCTTCAGGGATCCCAGACCGGAATACATCTTGCAGGGAAACTGCGCGAAATGAAAATCGCCTTTATCTATTTATCGGCAAATTCAAACAAACAGATATTGGATGCAGCGAAGGCGACCAAACCTTATGGATTTTTAGTTAAGCCTTTTCGTGCCAAGGACGTTCTTATCACACTGGATGTCGCCTGGTACTTACATCAGCATGCCCAGGACGAAGAAAAAAATAAAGATTCAATCCTCAAAAGCAGCGCTCAACTTTTTTCTGCTGAGCTAAAAGAGATAATCGGGAATGGTCCAGAAATTATCAGTATTTTAGACAAAGTTAAAATTGTTAGCCAAACCGACACCGCGGTATTGATTCTGGGAGAGAGTGGAACTGGCAAAGAACTTATCGCAAAGGCAATTCATCGGCTTTCAGACAGAAAAAACAAACCTTTAATAGTGGTCAACTGCGGTGCGCTTCCTGCCAATCTTGTCGAATCGGAGCTATTCGGTCACGAAAAAGGGTCCTTCACCGGAGCAGTTGATAAAAGGATAGGAAAGTTTGAACAAGCTGATGGTGGAACTATTTTTCTGGATGAAATAGGAGAACTGCCTCTTGACTTCCAGGTTAAGTTTTTAAGGGTACTTCAGGAAATGGAAATCGACAGGATTGGCGGAAGCACTAAAAAAATTGATGTCCGCGTTATTGCCGCTACCAACCGTGATCTTGAAGAGCAGATAAGCAACGGCCGTTTTCGCCTTGACCTTTACTATCGGCTGAATATCTTTCCGCTACTGCTGCCACCTTTGAGGGAACATCGTGAAGACATTATCGTACTTGCCGAACATTTTTTGAAAAAGTATGCAAAAAAGCACGGCAAGGCCATAACAGGTTTTTCCGATGAAGTGGTTAAGAGTTTGCGCCAATACAGTTGGCCAGGGAATGTCCGTGAGCTGGAAAACATGATGGAGAGAAGCGTTTTGCTCTCCATGGGCACCATCATCAATAGTCTGGAACTTCCACGGGACAAAGGAAATATTTACATCGAAATTGAAGATGAGCGTGTCAAAACTATGGAAGAAAACGAACGGGAACATATACTTGCAACACTGGCCATCTCTGACTGGAAAGTTTATGGTGAAGGCGGCGCAGCCGCACTTCTGAATATTAACGTCTCTACATTGAATTCAAGAATGAAAAAACTTGGAATTGATAAAAAACGTTCCAGCAAATAGGTGATCGAGAAAGCATAACAAAATTAATTCGCTATGATAAAGATCAACTTTTCGACTGCCTTTAGGGATTTCTTTCCTATTGCTTTGGTAATTGGCATGCTCATAATTATACCCCTTTCTTTACATGCTCAATATTATCCGGCTCCGGCCCATGTGCCGGCAGTCCAAGAGCGCGAGATATATAGAGCAATCAAGACCACTAAAAACAAGGCATCCCGAATTGATCTTTTATTAAAGCTATGCAATATTTATTATTACAAGCCTTTAAAATCCAATGATGATTTTCCTAAAGCCTTGCGATACGCCAATCAGGCGAGATTGCTAAGTAAAGAATTAAAGGATACAAATAGGTTGGCTAAATGCTTAGAGGCCTTGGCAACTATATATATACTAACAGACAGTCTTACTAACGTTGAGAGGATACTCCCGCTATTTCACAACCCTGTAATAAAAAATAACGTAGAACTAGGGCTTGCTTTTACTTATATTTTTTGCCCGGAGCGGCCCTTAAAAGACTTAATTCGGGGGAAATCCTTTGCTGAGGAATGTTTAAAGGAAAGTAAAAAGCTACATTTAAAAAATAATGAATTATTTGCACGCCAATATCTCGCTTTTGTCCAATCTCTTGTGGGCGATGCAAAAAGTGCAGAAAGGGATCTGCAGGTATTGATAAAGGAGTATAAAGAGCAGCGATTGACCGGGATTCAATATCCATATTTAATATTGGCTGACATCCATTGGCTAAAAGGAAAGTTTACGGAAACTCTGCAGGATGTGCACAACGCAAGCGCTGCTATCGAGCAAAATGGCGACAAAACGGCTCTGGGAGATATTTATCTCGGACTATCAAGTATTTACCATAGAATTAATGAGCCTGAAAAAGAGCGTGAGGCATTGCGATCCGCTTTAGATAACTTTAAACTTCGTCTGGGAAGGTATACGCCAAATCAGGTTTTGTCCTCTGTTTCCGCCAGAATGATTAAGGACCACCATTATGCTGCTGCTTTGGAATACTTGGATAAAAATACCAAAATATTTAACCCGGTTGTGTTCGATCAACGACATGTGTCTGTGAATTCCTATGCCAATGTATATTTGGCTTTAGGGAAATATAAAATGGCAGAACATTATTTTATAGAAGGATATAAAATGGTGAAGCAAGCCGATTGGCTAGTCACTAATGATTATAGTAATATGGGATATTTCTACATTGAACACAAAGATTATGCTAAAGCAAAACCTTTTTTATTAAAGGCTGTTGAATCTCAGGATAGAAATACTTCCGACTATACTAAACGCCAGCTCACCTATATGTTATTTTTGGCAGACTCTGCAATGGGAAATTACCGTTCAGCGATTCGGTACCTTTCTAGAAACCATAAGCTAGATGATAGCCTTGAGGAAAGCAAGCGAAAGGCAGATGTACAAAGTCTGCTTATCAAATTTGAAACTCGAAAAAAAGAAGACCTAATCAGAAATTTAAAACAGAATCAGACTCTCAGTAGGATAAGGGAGGAGCGAGCGAATGTATTGAGAAATGCAATCGTCGGCGCGGCTATTATGTTTTTATTTATAGCAATCATATTCTATTGGCAGTATAATGGAAAGAAAAAATTAAGTAGGGAAATATTAAAGAAAAATGTCAGGCAGGAGGCGATTCTAAAACAGCTCAATAAGGTAATTATTGAGAAAGAGTGGCTTTTGAAAGAGGTACACCACCGCGTCAAAAATAATTTGCATACCGTCATGTGCCTGTTGGAATCTCAGGCATTATATCTGGAAAGTGACGCACTTAAAGCCATTGAGGATAGCAAACACCGAATTTACGCTATGTCTCTGATTCATCAAAGGCTTTACGAAACAGAAAACTCAAAGTCTATCGATTTGCAACCTTACATTCAGGAATTTGTTGGCTACTTGAAAGATAGTTTTGTTATCGGAAACAGTGTCCATTTCGAACTCGATGTGGAGCCTGTTGTATTGGATGTGGCTGCAGCGATTCCCATGGCATTGGTTATTAATGAAGCGGTGACCAATTCAATAAAGCATGCTTTTAAAGGACAAAGTAATGCCCAGATTCGCATAATTCTCCACACTAAAGATGAAGTGCTAACATTGACTATAGCTGATAATGGTATTGGTATTCAGGAGCGCAAAAAGAATGGTAGAGTGGGGTCGCTGGGTATGAAACTGATAAATGGGCTCTGTGAAGATCTCAATGGAACCGTTCAGATAACTTCCGACCATGGTACCAAGATTATTTTTGTATGCAATGTAAACCCCTTTGAACAAGAGATAGAATATGAAGAGAATATTTCGCTTCATGATTGAAAGCATCAGGTCAAATACGCCAGGAAATAACTGCCTACAGGCATAAATTATTATTTATACTACAATACGACTTTGCAAGCTAATAATCATTTTTTTTTGCTACTATCAGCCGTATCGATATGGCAAACTATAAATGACTGATTTCCAATAACACTCCCGGGAATAATAGTCATTTTTGGTGATGTAAATCGGTTGGTATGGTCGACTGATGCCAGATGAAAACGACCAGAAATGCCAATACCGAAACGATCAATCCAAACATAAAAACATTGTAGGCAATTCTTAATAACAGATATTTTTTTCCCAGTACAATGCCTTGTCCATAAATATCTTTTATGAGCGATTGATAAATAAGTTTTTTGTCATACATGATTTTTAACATCCCTTGGCTGTATTCCTGAAGGGACATCCGGTAAAAGTTTCCGAAAAAAAGCAAATTGTCTGATTGTTCTTTTGACCTCACATGTGAAAAGCGGCCATCCGGTATATTGGGTCTGGTAGCAAGGATTGCAAAAATCATTGAGATTAAGCTAATTGATAGCAAGATAAATGTCGGATAGATCAGATAGCTGCTGTCTTCTAACTTGCGAAGCAAAATGCTGATGATTGCCGACAGGATAATGGAGTTGACCGTAATCAGGATATGAGCTTTATTATCGGCTAAGCTTGTGAGCCGCTGGTTATTAGTGGCAGTAATTTTGAACATCGTTTCCACTCCTTTCTCGGCAATTTCGCTGTTCTCTATTTTTGAAAGGGTTCTCTGGTTTCCTGATTTAGCTTTTTTACCGAATTTTGGAAAACGTTTTAATTGCGCCTGTATTTTGTGTAAATTTTTCAGTCTGGTTCTAATTCTTGCCTTTTTATTTATTGGGAGATAATAGGTATAGCTTTGCTGATTATTCCGAACAAAGTACACCACATTCCGAGGCATAGTGCACCAGTTTGGTTCTGGCTTTAGCACTAACTTTTAACCATATCACTTTTGGACAAAGCGATAT
>NZ_JBHSBY010000099.1:0-15856 GCF_042650905.1 Pedobacter jamesrossensis
AAATATCGATTGCTGAAACCGAAATAGCCAAGGGACAAAGACGTAAAATACAAAGCAAAAAAAAAGGGGGCCGTATCATAAAATTAAATTATGATACGGCCCCTTATTATTTCTACAGATTTAGATCATGGTGTTAAAAACCTTTTACCATTTACCTTTTACCTTCTGCCTCTAATCACTATATTTGCGCCAACATGAGTGATAACAGGTACAATCAACGTGGCGTTTCTGCCTCAAAAGAAGATGTGCATAATGCCATCAAAAACATCGACAAAGGAATTTTCCCGAAAGCATTTTGCAAAATCATCCCCGATATTTTAGGAGGCGATGAAGATTATTGTAATATCATGCACGCAGATGGTGCAGGCACTAAATCTTCTTTGGCTTATGTTTACTGGAAAGAAACCAACGATATTTCTGTTTGGAAAGGCATTGCCCAAGATGCAATTATCATGAATATTGATGATTTGATTTGTGTTGGCGCAACTGATAATATCCTTTTATCCTCTACTATTGGTCGTAACAAGAACTTAATTCCCGGTGAGGTAATCGCAGCGGTAATTAACGGCACCGAGGAGATTTTAACCGATTTACGCGAACAAGGAATTTCTATTTACTCAACTGGCGGAGAAACTGCCGATGTTGGCGATTTAGTAAGAACCATTATTGTAGATTCTACAGTTACTTGCCGACTAAAACGCGAAGATATTATCAGCAACGATAATATTAAAGCTGGCGATGTTGTGGTAGGCTTGGCTTCTTATGGTCAGGCAACTTACGAAACTGAATACAATGGCGGAATGGGCTCTAACGGATTAACTTCTGCCCGTCATGATGTTTTTAATAAATCTGTTGCAAATAGCTACCCTGAAAGTTTCGACCCTGCAGTTCCTTTCGATTTGGTATTTTCTGGCCAAAAAAAATTAACTGATGAAATTGAAATTGAGGGCTTTGGCAAAACAACAGTTGGTAAATTAGTTTTATCTCCTACCCGAACCTATGCTCCTGTAATTAAAAAAATATTAGAAAGCTACCGCAGCCAGATTAATGGGATTGTTCATTGCAGCGGCGGTGCACAAACAAAGGTTTTGCATTTTGTTAATGATGATGTTCATGTAATAAAAGATAACCTATTCCCTGTACCTCCATTATTTAAACTCATACAAGAAGAATCAGGCACCGAATGGAAGGAAATGTATAAGGTATTTAATATGGGCCATAGAATGGAGCTCTATGTACCTCAAGAAATTGCGGATGATATTATTGCAACCTCAAAAAGCTTTAACATAGATGCACAAATCATTGGTCGTGTTGAAAAGAGCGATAAAAAACAAGTGACCATTGTTAGCGAAAAAGGAACATTCGTTTATAATTAACTAATAAAATTTCTTTTAACAGAAAGGCTCCGAATGATGAATTCGGAGCCTTTCTGTTTATTATGCAGTTTAATTCAAGCAATACTTCAAGGTTGTAATGTACTAACATCCTTTGCCAAGCTAAAGCCAATCCCAAATATCTGCTCAAAAAGTAGTGGATAAATAAAAGCCCCCGATTTTCATCAAGGGCTTTAATTTATACTAAAATTAAAGTATTAGTTAAAGTTATAACGAACACCAAACTGCATGTAGTAAGTAGAAGAAATTGTTTGTGAAGTACCAAAAGTTTCTTTAACAATATCATTTGATGCATTAGCAACTCTGAACGTTGGTTTTGTTGTAGCATTAATTGCCGAAATATTTTGAGGAACTAAAATTGCTGCATTATTTACAAAATTCACATTACCCCATTTACGATTTAATAAATTACCTACATTGAAAATGTCAACTGTAAACTGGAATGAGTTTTTAGTTTTACCGAAATCTTTGAAAACTTCCTGAGTTAACCTGAAGTCAAATTGGTTTCTCCAAGGAGAAGTACCACCATTACGTTCCGCAAACTTTCCTCTATTTTTACTTAGGTATTTGTCCTGGCCAACATAAGCTTCGAATAAATCTGCTTGCTCTTGAGCACTATAAGCCCTTGAATAACCAGTTGTTCCCGCTGGAATAGCAACAAAAGAAGCTGCAGTTAATTCACCTGGATTAGGAATATAAATTAAGTCGTTTCCTGATACACCATCACGGTTAAAATCACCATTGTATGTGTAAGAGAATCTGCCTTGTTGAGCACCTTCATAAAACAATGAGAATGAAGTAGACAAATTACCGAAATATGCCTTTCTGTAAGAGATATTAGCAATAACCCTATCTGGATTTAAGTTACTAGAATAACTTAAAGTTTGGTTATTTGGATTACCAGATGTTTGAGGTAAAGACCATAAGTTAGCTAATTGATCACCTCCTTGATCACCATAATTACGTTGATCCGAGCGTGTGTAGGCAATCATTGCTGAAATACCGTTTGAGAATTGTTTAGTTAATTGAGCAGTAGCCATCCAGTTGTAACCACCTTTAACATTACTCATTTGAATTGCATTAAATCCTGTAACAGTTCCGTTTACACCACCGCTTGGGGTTCCTTGAGCCACAGGTAAACCTGCTGAATTAATAGGGTTGTAGTATTTATCAGAATTACTTACTGGATAAAATAGCCTTGTATCTCCGTAACCAGCAATTTGTATACTTGGATTAACTAAATTTAAGTTTCTAGCAAATGCCACATTAAGGTCACGTCCATAAATACCCTCCAATGTTCCAACAACTCCACCTGGTAATTTAACATCAAATGCTAAACTCGATTTCCAGGTTTGTGGGAATTTCAAATCAGGTGCCATTACACTGATACCAGAAGAAGGAATTGAACTTCCTGCAGCAGGAGCAGCTGTAGATAATTGTGGAGCTATTGAAGGATTAAATAATGGTGCAGCATTACCTACATAACTTTGAGTGTATTGAATCAAACCAGCATCACCCGATTGTGAAACAATCCATACAAAAGGAATACGACCAGTAAATATACCTGTACCGCCACGAACTTGCAACGAGCGATCACCATTTACATCCCAGTTAAAACCGAAACGAGGCGAGAAAGAAACTTTATTTTCTGGCAAAACACCAGTATCAACTTTCTGTCCACCGAAATTTAAACCAGCCACCAATGGATGTGTTCTTACTTCAGTAACATCAGGATAAGAAGCTTGCTCTACACGCAAACCTGCTGTTAATTTTAAACGGTCAGTTATCGTAAACTCATCCTGTAAATAGGCCGAGTACTGTGCAAATTTAAAACTTGGGTAAGCTTGAGAACCATCGGCTGTTAATGGATAAGTAACGGTATATTGAGCAGGTCTTTGATTAGTAATAAAATCATTCCAAGATCTGAAAGTATAAAAACCAGTACCAAAACGTTGGAAACCATTTTTTGTAGTACTATATTCAGCCTGAACACCTAAAGTTAGATTATGTTTACCTAATGCTAAACTCAAGTCATCGCTATAAGTATAACTTGTTACATCTCTTAAATTACCATAAGAAAAAGGCTCGTAACCAAAAGTAGTTAAAACACTACCTAAGTTTGAATTACTTGTTGGATTACCATCTAAAATATCAACTAAAGGAAATGGCGTTCCATCTGTTGTTCTAGGGTCATTTTGATGCGAGTAAGTTACACGAGCTACGTTAGTCACTTTACTTCCAAAGTTCGAGTTTAACTCAGCAACACCAGAATACAAGTTAGCGGCTTGGTAATAGTTTGAATTAAAGAAAGGTAGACCGGCGTTTCTAGCAGTACCAGATCTAGCATTTACATAAGCGTAACCTGTTATAGAACCAATTGGCGACCCACCAGTTGATGTACTCGCCGAAGAAGGGGATTTACTTTCTACTTGATTGTAACGAACACTAAAACGGTGATTTTTGTTAATATTCCAATCTAAACGAGCAAACATTTTTTCATTATCACTTTTGTTAGAATATCCTTGGTAAGGACCAGTTGCATAACCATAAGTATTAGCTAAATACGAACTAACCTCGTTTAAAAAGGTTTCGGATGCTTGTACTACGTTTGGATTTGCCACTGAATATGGATTTGCTGCACTTGAAGCAATTCTTTGTGTACCAGGAGCAGTAGTAAGTTTCTTTTCATAGTTTACAAAGAAAAATAACTTGTCTTTAATAATTGGACCTCCCAAACTGAAACCAAAGTTTTTTTCATCTAATTTTTGAAGAACTAGGTCGCTTGTAGAACCACCAACTCTCTTTCCTTGCTGATCATCACCACGCATAGTATAAAATGCATTTCCTTGGAAAGTATTCGTACCAGAACGTGTTACAGCACTAACTGAACCACCTGTAAAACCTGTTTGACGGGCGTCATAAGGCGTAACATTGATCGAAATCTGCTCTAATGCATCAATTGAAATAGGAGAACCCCCAGCCGGAATATTACCGCCAATACCAAATTGATTATTAAAGTTAGCACCATCTACAGTAAAGTTATTCGAACGGTAGTTACCACCACCAATTGCCCCTTGCGGACCTCCTGCTTGCGGAGTTAAACGGGTTAAATCGTTAACGCTACGTGTAATGGTTGGCAAGCTTTGAATTTGCGCTTTGTTAATTACTGTTGATGTTCCGTTCTTATTTGAATTTAAAATAGCATTTGAACCTTGACCAACAACTTTAACTTCAGCTAATGTTGAACTGTTATCGACTAATGTAGCATTAACAACGTAAGGCTCACCTAATTTTAAGTAAACTTCAGTCAACTTTGAAGGTTTGTAACCAACAAAACTCACTTCAATTGTGTAAGGACCACCTACACGCATGCCACCAATTGTAAAGCGACCATCGTTATTGGTTTGAACAGCATAAACTGTACCCGTTGGCGTGTGTGTAGCCTTAACGCTTGCACCGGGAAGGGAGCCAGAGGCGTCTTTAATGGTTCCTGTCATTGATGATGTTGTAACCTGTGCATTAACACTAAAGTTAATACCTACAAACGCAACGATAACAAGTACTAATCTTAATAGTAAAGATTTCTTCATACTTTGATTTTTTAAATTGTTTTTTTTGAATACTAAATCGTAAATGATTTAACGGTGCAAATGTAATTATTAATTTTTAACACATTTTAACATCTAATGTTAAATTATTATTAATTATCACAAAACTTTTCAACAATTAACACAGCTTTAACAGCTTTAACTTTCAGTTTATCAACAACTTGCTAAGGATTATGAAAATAATATAATTTTAAGCTATTGAAATCACTACTTTTCAGTCATTATAAAGTTATTGTAAGGAATTTTTCATTTATCGTTTATTAACAAACATTTTTTTAGTTTTGGCATTGAAAGAGAATTAATCTTCTCGGAAAAGACGTAATGCTAAGTAGCTTTGCTACAAAGCGAGGGAAATCTTTTAACAAGAGCCTTCTCCTACCCTGGAGCTTACATATTAATACAAAACAATTAAAAAGAAAATCTCTTTAAAATAGATATGAACAATCCAAAATTAAACGACTTATTTAATTTTGGTAAGCTCCATCTAACAGATAAAAAATAAAAAAACAAATAGATGAATTACGACGTTATTGTTTTAGGCAGCGGCCCAGGTGGTTATGTAGCTGCAATTAGAGCTTCACAATTAGGACTTAAAGTTGCAATTGTAGAGCGTGAATCTCTTGGTGGTATTTGTTTAAATTGGGGCTGTATCCCTACTAAAGCACTTTTAAAAAGCGCACAGGTTTTCGAATACATTAACCATGCTGCTGATTACGGCATTACAACTGCAGGAGCAACTGCAGATTTTGCTGCTGTTGTTAAACGTAGCCGTGGTGTTGCAGACGGTATGAGTAAAGGCGTTCAATTTTTAATGAAGAAGAACAAAATTGACGTAATTATGGGTACTGGTAAAGTTAAACCAGGCAACAAATTAGAAGTTAAAGGAGCTGATGGTTCTCAAAAAGAATTAACAGCTAAAAATATCATTATTGCTACAGGTGCCCGCTCTAGAGAATTACCAAACCTTAAACAAGACGGTAAAAAAATTATTGGCTACCGCCAGGCAATGGTTTTACCAGAATTACCAAAAAGCATGGTTGTAGTTGGCTCTGGCGCTATCGGTGTTGAGTTTGCATATTTCTACGCTACAATGGGAACTAAAGTAACTATTGTTGAATTTATGGAAAACGTTGTTCCGGTTGAGGATGAAGACGTTTCTAAACAATTATTACGTAGTCTTAAAAAAGTAGGTATAGATGTAATGACTTCAGCCTCTGTTGAAGCGGTTGATACGAGCGGCTCTGGCTGTAAAGTATCGGTTAAAACGGCTTCAGGAATGCAAACTATAGAAGCTGACATCGTTCTTTCTGCCGCTGGTATCGTTGCAAACATCGAAAACATCGGTTTAGAAGAAACAGGAATCAAAACTGAAAAAGGTAAAATCGTAACCGACGAATTCTACAATACTTCAGTAAAAGGGTATTATGCGATTGGCGATGTTGTAGGCGGACAAGCGCTTGCTCACGTAGCATCTGCAGAAGGTATTATTTGTGTAGAGAAAATCGCTGGTCAACATGTTGAGCCTTTAGATTACAACAACATCCCTGGATGTACCTACTGCACACCAGAAATTGCTTCTGTTGGTTATACTGAAAAAGCAGCGAAAGCAGCTGGTTATGAATTAAAAATAGGCAAATTTCCGTTCTCTGCATCAGGTAAAGCAAGTGCTGCTGGTGCAAAAGATGGTTTCGTTAAATTAATCTTCGATGCTAAATATGGAGAATTATTAGGTGCACACATGATTGGTGCTAACGTTACCGAAATGATTGCTGAAATTGTTGTTGCCCGTAAATTAGAAACTACCGGTCATGAAATGATTAAATCTGTACACCCTCACCCAACCATGAGCGAAGCTATTATGGAAGCTGCTGCTGATGCATACGGAGAAGTTATACACTTATAAGCTGAAAGGCGAAAGGTTTAAAGCTTAAAGGTAAACCCAAAAGCCAATTAAACTGTAAATTAATAAAACCCTTTAGTTAGTGCTAAAGGGTTTTTGTATTTTTATAGGCTATTTTTTTGAAACCCTAAACCCTAAACCCTAAACCCTAAACCCTAAACCCTAAACCCTAAACCCTAAACCTCAAATGAAATTACACACGATAAACACTGGACTTTTCAAATTAGATGGCGGTGCCATGTTTGGCGTTGTGCCAAAAGCAATCTGGCAAAAAACAAATCCTGCGGATGCAAATAATCTTTGTACCTGGGCCATGCGTTGTCTTTTAATTGAAGATGGTAATAAACTTACTTTAGTGGATACCGGAATTGGAGATAAACAAGATGAGAAATTTTTCAGCCATTATTATTTGCATGGCGATGATACAATAGATAAATCTTTAGCAAGCTTAGGCTTTAATAGAGCCGATATAACGGATGTTTTCCTCACGCACTTACATTTCGACCATGTGGGTGGCGCAGTTGTGCGTGACGGAGAAAAATTAATTCCGGCATTTAAAAACGCAAATTATTGGAGCAACGAAAAACATTGGCAATGGGCCGTTGAACCAAATGCAAGAGAAAAAGCTTCGTTCTTAAAGGAAAACATTTTACCAATTCAGGAAAGTGGACAGCTAAAATTTGTTGAAGAAAAAGAAAATTTAGAGTGGCAAAAAGGTATCAATATCAGTTTTGCTTACGGACATACAGATGCCATGATGTTACCTAAAATTAGCTACAAAGGCAAAACAATTGTTTACATGGCCGATTTACTTCCTTCGGTTGGGCACCTTCCCCTACCTTATGTAATGGCATACGATATGTTTCCGTTAAAAACACTAACCGAAAAACAAGCTTTCCTGGAAGAAGCAGTAGACAATGGCTATGTTTTATATTTAGAACACGACCCAATTAATGAATGCTGTACTTTGCAAAGAACCGAAAAGGGCATCCGTGTGTTGGATACTTTTAATCTGAGCGATATATAATAATGATTCGAAAAGCTAAAACTGAAGATGCAAAGCCTGTTGCAAAGTTAATTATCCAGGCAATGGGCGAACTGGCATATAAATTTAGCAATAAATCAAATCAGGAAGCAACCATAAAATTATTCGAACACTTCTTTAAAGAGAAAAACAATCAATACAGTTACGAAAATACGTTGGTTTATGTTGATGAAAACGAAAATGTTATCGGTATATTAAATGCTTATGATGGCGGAAAGCTAGAAGAACTCAGAGCCAATTTCTTAAGTTACCTTTCTATTCATAATGGCTTAATTAACTTTAATCCCGAACCAGAAACAGAAGCCGATGAATTTTATTTAGATACTATCAGTGTAAATCCACTTACACAAGGTAAAGGTATTGGTAAAAAATTAATAGATGCGGGGATAAAATGGGCATCCGAACTTGGCCACAAAAAAGTTGGGTTATTAGTAGAAATTAAAAATCAAAAAGCTTTACAAGTCTATATTAGTAAAGGCTTCATTATTCAAAATGAGAAGATTTTTATTGGAGAACGATATCACCACATGAGCTATACCATTGTATTGTAAATTATTAGTACAATACATCAGCTTACTTACTCTTAAAGCATATAACAAGAAAATAAGTAAAATTTTTTTCTGTTTTTATTTGTATTTAATCTTAATAATAGCAATTTTTGCATCAGATGGAAAAAGCATGCATAGATATTAACGAGCTGATTAACGTATTCTCAAATACTCAAGGTTCTGTTTATCAATCTGATAAACTAAATTGCTTTTATGTTGATTTCGGCGGAAAATTTGCTCGCTACAATTGTCTATCTCTTCAAAAATTAAAAAAAGTTGTTGAAGAAATAGATATCGAATCACTCCTTCTAAATACCCACAAAGCCGATTTTGAATTGGTAACTTTTAATGGATGCGAACACATTTATCTTTTAAGTGCTTTAGAAATTATTGCATTAAAAGATTTATTGCAAGGCACTTTTACCATGTTTAAGTTAAATCACCTTATAAATGATTGCTTAAACCGTCTGGTTTATTAATAAAATACGCCACCCCTTACCTTCTTTTTTAAAACAATTAGTTCAGCAAGAAGTTGCTATAATACATTGCTATTTAGGTAGATGTGCAGCTTTAAAAACTAAAATTTATCCTAATTAAATTTTATCCTATTACATTGGGCTTTGTAAGCTGCAACGCCTTATTTAAACTTATTACAAATAACTAATTATCAGCAATTTAGACTAATTTCATATTGTAAATAATTTACACAAGTAAACAAATAGACTGTACATTTGTATTGTTATTAAAGTACAGAATTATGAAAGATCTAATGCGTATCAAATGTTTAATATCTCAGGATATTGAAACACTTTTAAATCAGCAAATTAAAAAAGAAGCTCACTCTTCATCACTATATTTATCCATGTCATCTTGGTGTGACCAAAATGGGTTTGATTTTTCAGCAGACTATTTTGCAAAACAATCTGAAGAAGAAAGAATGCACCAGTTAAAGTTGTTTAAATATGTTTTAGACATGGGCGGCAATGCAATCTCTCCTGAAGTTACTGGCATCAAAACAGACTTCGCAGGTTTTAGAGAAGTTTTTGAAGATGCTTTAGAAGCAGAAATTGCAATTACTCAAAGTTTTAAAAATTTAGCTGGCAAATGCCATAAAGAACAAGACTTCGTTACAATGGAATTCTTAAACTGGTTCTTAAAAGAACAACGTGAAGAAGAATACAAAGCACGCCGTGCTTTAGAGTTATTCGATGTAATTGGAGAAGAAGGAACAGGAAGATGGGAAATTGATAAACACGTTAATAAAATCACTTACTCCGAACAATAACTAACAAAACATATATTCAAAAGCTACCTTAATACAATGAGGTAGCTTTTTTTTTGCCTTATTTTTTTAGAACCTACATAAAAAAGAAAAGCTTCCTTGGTAGTTTACCAGGAAGCTTTCTTCAGTTTAGGTTGTTTGGTTTATGTTGATTATGAATAAGTCTTAAATGTTTTATAAAAAAAGCGCCGTTACCAGCGCTTTTTTTAAACCAAATATATAATAATAATTAACGAGCATCACAAATGTACGAACATTATCCAGATTATCAATAAATTTTATAAAAAAATATAAATTAATTTAAGAAAACACATAAATACCTAAAAATCAGACTAAAAAAATAGAGAAACAACACAAAAAACATATTATTATTTATTTTTTATTAAAAAAATATGATTTTTAAGTTTCAAAATCATATTTTAAAGAAATATTTAAGTCAAATGATAGAAAATTTTATAAAAAATTACTTAAATCATCCTAATACTTACGATGAAATGTTTTTAAATAGTGATAATTATAGAAATCACTATTCAAATTTCATAAATAACTTCTCTAAAGAATCTCTTGACAACCTGAACAAAAAAGAAGAACTGGCTAAAAAACTGTTTATGAGCCAGGGAATAACTTTTACAGTTTATGATAGTGGCGAAGGAATAGAGAAAATCTTTCCCTTTGATATTATTCCACGAATTATTACTTCAAGTGAGTGGTCTTTTATCGAAAAAGGAATAAAACAAAGATTAAAAGCCCTTAATCTTTTCCTAAAAGATGTTTACAGCAATCAATTTATCTTAAAAGATAAAATTGTTCCAATAAATGTAATTTATTCTTGTCCACATTTTTTACGGGAAATGCATAACGTAAATGTATTGCATGATATATATATACACATTGCAGGCATCGATCTAATTCGCGACCACGATGGAACGTTCTATGTTTTAGAAGATAATCTGCGTACCCCGTCGGGCGTAAGTTATATGCTTGAAAACAGAGAAATTACAAAAAGGCTTTTTCCTGATTTAATTCCGCAATGCAGCGTAAGAAGCGTTACCGAATATCCTGCAATTTTATATAAAAACTTAGTTGCACTTTCACCAAGAGCCGTCTCTAACCCAACTATTGTAATGTTAAGCCCGGGCATGTATAATTCTGCTTATTACGAGCATACCACATTAGCCAGATTAATGGGTGTTGAATTAGTTGAAGGGAGAGATTTAGTAGTGAAAAATCAGAAAGTTTTTATGAAAACAACCACAGGTCTTCAACAAATAGATGTGATTTATCGCCGGGTGGATGATGATTATTTAGACCCTTTGGTTTTTAATCCGAATAGCGTTTTAGGTGTTGCAGGTTTAATGGGTGCTTACAGAAAAGGAAATGTTGCCATTGTAAATGCAGTTGGAAATGGCGTAGCTGATGATAAAGCCGTTTACACTTATGTTCCCGATATGATTAAATATTACCTTAACGAAGAACCGATATTAAAAAACGTACCTACTTATCAGTTAAGTAATCGCGATGAACTTGAATATGTTTTTGAAAACATCAATAAAATGGTTATTAAAAAAACCAACGGAAGCGGTGGTTATGGAATGTTAATGGGCCACGCAGCCGATGAAAAAGAAACTGAAGAATATAAACTTGAAATTTTAAAAGACCCGAGAAATTTTATCGCCCAACCAACAATTAGCCTCTCTTCTGCCCCATGCTTTATTAACGGAAAGCTATCGCCGCGACGAATTGATTTAAGACCTTTTGCCTTAAACGGTCCGGATGGCATTTCAATCGTACCTGGAGGATTAACAAGAGTAGCCTTAAAAGAAGGTTCGCTTGTGGTAAATAGTTCGCAAGGTGGCGGCAGTAAAGATACTTGGGTTTTAACTTCTTAGAATACGAATATGTTAAGTAGAGTAGCATCGAGCCTATATTGGTTAAGCAGATACGTAGAGCGCAGCGATGGTATGTTGCGCATGTTAAAAATAAATTACGCATCATCGCAAGATTCCATTCAGGAATTTACCTGGAAACCAGTTATCAGAATTTTTTCTTCTGACGATGAAAATGAATTGTTAACCATTCAGCATGATAGCCGTGCTGTAATCGAATACCTCTTATTAAACAGAGAAAATCCTAATTCGATATTAAATATTATTACGCTTGCACGCGAAAATGCCAGAAGTGTTCAGGAGCATATTCCTAAAGATTTATGGCAGTGCTTAAATGAATATTACCACACAGTAAAAGACGAAAAATTGTTGTGGTATGTACAAAAAGACGACCCAATAACCGCACTAGATATCCTTATAAAACAGATTATGCTTTATCATGGAACCGCAGATAGTGCCATGGAACGTGGAGAAAGCAGAAGTTTTATGAAAATAGGCAAACATCTGGAAAGAAGTATTCAATCAATAGATATTTTGGATATTAAATTTAGCTCGATTAGCACCAACCCCGATTTGTTAACAGACATTGCTTACTGGAAACATTTATTACTCTCTTTAGGCGGTTACGAATTATATTTAAAAACCTATCGCCAGGGATTCGATGCAAAGAACATTATAGAATTGGTCATGCTAAATAACGATTTCCCACGTTCAGCACTTTATTCTATGAATAACATCGAGCGTTATTTTGGTCGGTTAAAAAGCGAAAACAATATTGAACATTATAATAACTTATCGTTCAAAATTGGCAGATTAAGAAGTATGATTACTTACAGCTCGGTAAATACAATGGGCGAAGAACAATTACACGATTATTTAACACAAATAAGAGCCGAACTTTTTGGCATCGGAAACTCCTTAAACGAATATTATTTTGCAAATTCATAATAAATTAATCATCCCGATAAGTTTACATATAAATAGTATAAACCAAAGCATGTATGCCAATCTTCAAAATTAAACACATTACCAATTACAAATATGAACTGCCTGTTCGGGATAGCGCAAATCAAATTATTTTGTTCCCGATAAAGGATGAATATCAAAAAGTAATTCAACATGATTTAAATATTTCTGGCAGTCCGGAAATTGAAATCTTTATTGATTACTATGGCAATGAAGTTGGAACTTTTACCCAAAACGAGCCGCATACGCAATTAAAAATCTTTTCGAAAGTTTGTGTTGAAACTTTTCCTAAAGCACTTCCGCAAGACGATATGTTTAGCAGCGAGCAATGGAACAGCCTCGATGCAATTAAATATGAAGTACCATATATAGATTACCTTCGTCAGGAGAGTTTTGAAGGCATTAACCAATTAAAAGAAACGGCACTAAATATTAAAGGTATTGATGATACCCCCTATCAAACCGCAATAAAATATTGTGCCGATGTTTTTAATAATTTCGAATACATTAAAGGAATAACTGCTGTTGATACAACTATTGAAGAAATTATGAAACTAAGAGCGGGTGTTTGTCAGGATTTTGCACATGTACTTACCGCAATGCTCCGCTTAACCGGAATTCCGGCCAGATACGTAAGTGGTTATATATGCCCGAACAGAGATGGTATGCGTGGCGAAGGCGCAACACATGCATGGGCAGAAGCTTATTTGCCAGAATATGGATGGCTTGGTTTAGATCCTACAAATAACTGTATTGCAAACGAAAATCATGTGCGCTTAGCGGTAGGTAGAAATTTTACAGATTGCTCTCCGGTAAAAGGCGTTTATAAAGGTGGCTTTGAACACGTTATGGAAGTTAATGTTTCGGTAGGCTATAATGATGAAGACTTTAACGACCATGAAAACTACTTCCAGCCAAAAGAAATAAACTATTCAAAGCCATCGGCAACGGTAACAACGGCAAGAAAACAAAATAGTTACCAGGAATACATGGAGGCTATTCAACAACAGCAACAACAACAGTAGCTTTAAAAACTATGCAAATATTCGTTTTAAGTATTATCACGCCGTCATCTCGATTGAAGCGAAGCGGAGAGATCTTTGACCAAATAATAAACCAGTTCAAAGATTTCTCCACTACGGTAGAAAGGACGGATTGACCATTATTGCAAATTTACTACTTGCAAAAACTTGCTTAATAGCCCCGACATAAGCGTAAATACTTTTGGTTGCACCAAATTTCCAAATCTTTTAGAAGCGTAAACCAAAAGATTGTAGTATTGGCGGGACCGCTGTAAGCCAAGAACCACTGCTATTGCGCTTCATAATATCTACACGAAAACTGCTGTTAAAATAAATGTAAGTGAAGATGCAAAACTCGGTATAGACCTGTGTTTATTGAAATAGCTTTTAATTAACTGCAAACTGTAAATTGAAAACTGCAAACTGATGTATTTTTTTTCTAAATTTGCGCCTTTTACAAATAACAATATGATTAAGAGACAGCAAATTAAAGATTTATTAAAATCGACTGCATTTGACACAGAAGTAACGGTTATGGGATGGGTTAGAACATTCCGAAATAATCAGTTTATCGCTTTAAATGATGGAAGTTGCATGAGCAATATCCAGGTAGTTATCGATTTTAATAATTTACCCGATGAGCTGTTAAAAAGAATTACAACTGGAGCAGCCATTTCTGCAACAGGAAAGCTAATCGAATCTTTAGGTAAAGGACAAAGTGTAGAAATTAAAGCCACAGCGGTTGAAATTTTAGGCGATAGTGACCCTGAAAAATTCCCGTTACAACCGAAGAAACACAGTTTAGAATTTCTGCGTGAAATTGCACACTTACGTTTCCGTACAAATACTTTCAACGCAGTTTTTAAGGTTCGTCATGCTTTAGCATTTGCAATTCATCAGTTTTACAACGAACGCGGTTTTGTGTATATGCATACCCCAGTAATTACAGCAAGTGATGCTGAAGGTGCTGGTGAAATGTTTAAGGTAACCACTTTAGATTTCGATAACACGCCTCGTACGGAAGATGGAAAAGTAGATTTCTCTCAGGATTTCTTCGCACGTGCAACTAACTTAACCGTTTCTGGCCAGTTAGAAGGCGAATTAGCGGCAATGGCTTTCGGACAAATTTATACTTTCGGACCAACTTTCAGAGCTGAAAACTCGAACACAACTCGCCATTTAGCAGAGTTTTGGATGATTGAGCCTGAGGTTGCCTTTGCAGATTTAGAAGATAACATGCAACTTGCCGAAGACATGATGAAGTATGTAATTAAATATGCTTTAGATAACTGCAAAGACGAATTAGAGTTTTTAAATACGCGTTTAGCTGAAGAGGATAAACAAAAACCTCAAAACGAACGCAGTGAGTTTTCTTTATTAGAAAAATTAGATTTCTGTTTAGCCAACGATTTTGAGCGTTTAACGTATACCGAAGCCATCAGAATTTTAAAATCTTCTAAACCAAATCAGAAGAAACAGTTTAAATATTTAATTGATGAGTGGGGAGCTGATTTGCAAAGTGAGCACGAGCGTTATTTGGTAGAAAAACACTTTAAAAAACCAGTAATTTTAACTGATTACCCTGCTGATATTAAATCTTTCTACATGCGCCAAAATGAACCAGATGCTGAAGGTAGAAAAACAGTAGCCGCAATGGATATTTTATTCCCTGGCATTGGTGAAATGATTGGTGGTTCTCAACGTGAAGAACGTTTAGATAAATTAACCAACCGCATGGAAGAATTAAATATTCCACAAGATGAGCTTTGGTGGTATTTAGATACACGCCGTTTTGGTTCTGCACCACACGCTGGTTTTGGTTTAGGTTTCGAGCGTTTAGTATTATTCGTTACCGGAATGACGAACATCCGCGATGTAATTGCGTTCCCTCGTTTCCCAAAAAATGCTGAGTTTTAGTTGGAGCAGGAAGGTGAAAGCTGAAAGCATAAAGCTTATAGCAAAAATAGCATAAAGCATAAAAAATCCGTTTGAATAAAATCAAACGGATTTTTTATTTCTGTCGCCTCATTTCAAGCCATGGATTAAAGTAATTTAAGTATACAGCCATGAGGGAAACTCCCCTCCTAATTTAGGAGGGGCTGGGGCAATGTCATTAACTTAAGGTCATATTGCTCTTTTGTAATTCGTCCATGTTTGATATTTTCCTTTGGTTCTTCTACCTTTTACGATTCTTAAGAATGATCT
>NZ_JBHSBY010000100.1:0-19612 GCF_042650905.1 Pedobacter jamesrossensis
GATTATTTCTATGTTTGTTGATGTCATGGGGGTTGTTTCGAAGCACAAAGGAACTGTTTTTACAGTTCCTTACCCTATGATTCCCTTAAGTTAATGACATTGGGGGCTGGGGGTGGTTAGCCATTAACCTATCGGTTGGTAAGACACCAATGCGATTAACTTAAGCTATTTGTATGTCTGATGTAGCCTGTTTTTCCTTTTTTTATTATCGTTTCGTTTCGTGGGGACACGAACTGAGGCAATGGACCTTACTAAAAGATTTCTCCACTGCCGTCGAAATGAAGACCGGAGTTAACAATTCTACTAACCATAGCGTTAATTTACATTATACAGCTATGAGAGAAACTCCCCTCCTAATTTAGAAGTGGCAAGGGGTGGTTAGCCATTAACCTATCGGTGGCGTCTCACCACCGAACAATTTTAAATAACTACCTTCCCTCATCGTGCATGGTATCACTATATGGATTTGCATGCGCATAATCAACTGCAGAAATTTTGTAATCTGTTGGAGCAAAACTAGCCGAACTACTTAACGCCATGCCCAGTTCAAACCGCGATGGATAAGGCGTTTTCAGCAAACTTCCTGCTGGAATATAAGGGAAAGTTTCTAGGTACGATTGTATTACACTTGGACTAATCCTTCGGTTTATATAAGCACGACTGAGCTGATGAGGCTCTCTTAAACCTGCAGCACCAAGTAATTCTACAGCACTTGCAACAGTTAAATTATGGAAATTCTTTACTCTCACTTTTTTATCTTCCACCACTAAACCTTTCATTAAACTCTGATCTTGTGTAGCCACGCCTGTTGGGCAAGTATTGCTATTACATTCAAGCGCCTGAATGCAACCTAAAGCGAACATCATTCCACGTGCTGCGTTACACATATCTGCACCTAAAGCTATATTTTTCACCAAATCAAAACCCGAAGAAACTTTTCCGGAAGCAATAATTTTAATATGTCTTTTTAAATCGAAGCCTGTTAAAACATCGTAAACAAAAGCTACGCCTTCTCTCAAAGGCATTCCAACAGAGTTTGAAAATTCTTGTGGTGCAGCTCCAGTGCCACCCTCTCCACCATCAACAGTAATAAAGTCAGGGTAAATACCTGTTTCTATCATTGCCTTGCAAATAGCATAAAATTCACTTTTACGGCCAATACATAGCTTAAAACCTACAGGTTTTCCACCAGATAAATCTCTAAGACTTTTTACAAATTCCAATAAACCAATTGGTGTATTAAAGGCAGAATGTGCCGGTGGCGATAAAACATCTTTACCCTCTGGCACTAAACGAATTCTTGCAACTTCGGCTGTAACCTTTTTGGCTGGCAGCATACCTCCATGGCCCGGTTTAGCACCTTGAGATAATTTAATTTCAATCATCTTTACCTGGTCGGTTTTGGCTCTTTCTGCGTAAGCATCATAATTAAATGTTCCATCATCGTTTCTACAACCAAAATAACCAGTTCCAATTTGCCATATTAAATCGCCTCCAGGTTTTCTATGATAGTCGCTTATACCACCCTCACCAGTATTATGTGCAAAATTGCCCAATTTCGCACCCCCATTTAACGCTAAAATGGCGTTCTGACTCAATGACCCGAAACTCATTGCCGAAATATTATAAATACTGGCAGAATAAGGTATCGTGCAATCTGGTCCGCCAACTAAAACGCGAGGATCTAAGTTTAAATCGTGATGAGAAATTGCTGCAATACTGTGGCTTAACCACTCATAACCATTATCATAAACATTTAATTGTGTACCAAAAGGAATTGTATCGTTATCCTTTTTCGCCCTTTGATAAATTAGAGAACGGTTTAAACGATTATACGGCGTACCATTCGTATCGCTCTCTACAAAATATTGGTAAACTTTTGGCCTTAATTCCTCCATAAAATAACGCAAGCGACCAAAAACAGGATAGTTTCTTACGATACTATGTTTAGGTTGGTATAAATCATAAATACCTAGAATGACAAATGGACCTGTTAAAACGAAAAACCACCATAAGAATGGGTGATATAGGCCTAACATTATGTTTAGGGTAATTAAAAATGCAGCAATTGCAACGAAAGCTTTTCTCATATTTTGTTAGTATTTGTTGTTTATATATAGGAGAATTATATATAATCCTTCTAATTTAAAAAATATTTGGTATAGTCTAAATTTAAGTGTTCAGTTATATAAGCTTATTGCAAAGCATTTACAATGCTCTATTTAAGATAAAATAGAAGTTAATGCTTTCAAATACAATTTTAAAGTTTATTTACAATCATTTATCTCAATAACTAACTACTTTATAATCATGCTTAATATAGTTATTTTTCGTAGTTTTTATATTATAAAATTTACCTAATAGATATCATTAACTAAACATGATTAAACAGACAATTTGTTTTAAATCTCGTAATATTGAATATACATTGATGCTTCATCTACTATAGAAAATATAATTTAACTTCAGCAGAATTGATAGTTTTTAGCGTTAATAAACACTTTTAAAGAATGGTGATTATAATTTTGCTAATTTTACATATGCTTATTAAAATCTACCCCGAAAACCCTAATGAAAAAGCAATTGAGCAAGTTGTTGAAGTGCTTATAAAAGGTGGTTTAATAATTTACCCTACTGATACGGTTTATGGGTTGGGCTGTGATATTACCAACCCGAAAGCAATTGAAAAGATTGCACGAATACGAGGCATAAAACCAGAAAAGGCCAATTTCTCATTCATTTGCCACGATTTAAGTCACATTTCTGATTACATAAAGCCAATCGACAATACAACTTTTAGGATTTTAAAAAAAGCATTACCTGGGCCTTTTACCTTTATATTTAATGCGAATAATAATGTTCCAAAACTATTAAGTTCTAATAAAAAGACGGTTGGTATTCGCGTTCCTGATAATAATATTGCAAGATGCATTGTAAAAGAATTAGGAAACCCAATTATCTCTGCATCGATAAAAGATGATGATGAACTAATTGAATATTCTACAGACCCAGAATTAATACATGAAAAGTATGAAGATTTAGTTGATTTAATAATTGATGGTGGTTACGGGGATAACGAAGCCTCAACCGTTATAGATTGTACCACAGGCGAATTTGAAATTATTCGTGAAGGCAAAGGAAATATTGAAGAGTATTTGTAAAATTCTTCTTCTTATAAAAAATTATTTATAGCCACAGATTAACAGATTTTAATGTGTTAATCTGTGGTTTTTTATTGCCTAATACCGCCATTTTTGGTACTTTTACAACTATGGCAAAAATCATTAACCTAGAAGTATTTCAACGTTTTTTCAAGTCAGGACAAGTTGGTGGATTTTTACTTTTGATATGCGTTGCCATCTCATTATTAATTGCGAACACTGCATCAAAAGAAAGTTTTGAGACTTTCTTACAAGTTAAACTTGGCTTTGGTATGGTTAATTATTCTATTTTAGCCTGGATAAATGATGCCTTGATGGCGATATTTTTTCTACTTGTTGGCTTAGAAATAAAACGCGAATTAGTTGAAGGCGAATTATCATCATTAAAAAGTGCTGCACTTCCTGTTATTGCTGCTCTAGGTGGCATGTTAGTTCCAGCTTTAATTTATTTTCTTTTCAATAAAAATCACGAAACTGCATCAGGCTGGGGAATTCCGATGGCTACAGATATTGCTTTTGCCTTGGCCATTATTGCTATGCTGGGCAAAAGTGTGCCCACCAGTTTAAAAATATTTTTAGCTGCTTTAGCTATTGTTGATGATTTGGGAGCAATATTAGTTATCGCGATATTCTACACCAATCAAATTCATTTTGAATATTTAGCTATGGCAGGAGGCGTTTTAGCGCTGTTAGCCTTAATGAATTATTTCGGTGTAAAGAACTTAGTTTTTTATCTAATTCCAGGGATTTTCCTTTGGTATTTCATACACCATTCTGGCATCCATGCCACAATTGCAGGTGTGCTTTTAGCTTTCACCATTCCGACTAACGAAACCGATGTTTTATCACCTTTAGAGAAATTAGAACATGCTTTAACTACTCCCGTAAATTATTTAATCATGCCTGTTTTTGCTCTGGCAAATACCAACATCACTTTTCAAAAGGAAATGATTTCGGGTTTGGTTTCGCCACTTGGATTAGGAATTATTATTGGTTTATTCGCAGGAAAAACAATTGGTGTAACTTTTTTCAGCTGGTTAGCCGTAAAACTAAAATGGGCAGATTTACCAACTGGCGCAGGTTGGAAGCATATTTTAGGTTTAGGCATGCTCGCCGGAATCGGCTTTACCATGTCTATATTTATTGCGCTACTTTCTTTTAGTGATGAATTGCATATCTCAGAGGCGAAGTTTGCGATATTAACCGCATCAATTATTTCGGGTTTGTTAGGTTTCGTATTTTTGAAATCGGTAAAGTCTTAGCTTTTTGTAGTCGTCCCGTGAAAAAGGGAATCTTAAAGCGATAAAAAGAAAACAAAATAAATACCTGCTTTAAAGCATTAAGATGCACAGGCAAGCTGAGCATGACGACACCAACCCGTCATTCCCGTGAAAACGGGAACCCTAAAGCGATAGAAAGAAAACAAAACAAATACCTGCTTTAAAGCATTAAGATGCACAGGCAAGCTATCAATGACATTATTTCGTAACTATCTGTTTTTTAAGCAGAAAAGAACAAAATTTAATTATAAAAGATGCTATATGAACTAGGGTTATCAGCACTATTCTTCCGTTGGCTAAACACCGCCCTTGTCCAGTTCGGGTAGTAGAATTTTTGCCAACCACATACTTTAACAGAGCTGGGCGCAGGCGGCAATTTTTGTTTCTTTTGTTTGCACAAAAGAAAGAGCCTCTCGGTGGCGGCGAGCCGAGGCAAGGATGTGCGTTGGGATAGTAGCTGGATTATAAAAGAAAGGCTCAAAAAATCTTTACCTAACAAAATCATTTTAAACTAAACCAACAACCTCCCTCTTTCATAATCCCGAATAAGAGTGCTTACCGCACTACAGACGTCATTTATATTGATTTTTATGGAATAAATTAACCCTGAGCATGACTTAACGCCAATAGTAGCATGACGACACCAACCCGTCATTCCCATGAAAACGGGAATCTTAGTAAAATGAAAAACTGCAATAGTTTTAAGGTTGTCGCATACCCGGAAATGACTTAAATACAAAGATTTTTGAGTTAAAAATCAACTCTATAAGACATATAAGTTTCCAAATAAGTTCAATGGCTTAAATTTGTTATGTGGTTAAACCAAAAACCAGCTTGGTGTGTTTGCCGTAAAACGGGCTTTAATTCAGAAAAGTGAATTAACAATTTGTTACGCTAAGGGACAATTTATTGTAAAAAACAAACAATATTAACGTTTACAAGTTGTCATTTCGAGCGTAGCCGAGAACCACGAAGTGCTCAGCGGAGCTAAATCTTTGACCTTTACTTATGCAACAAAAATTTCTCCATCGCGATGGCAAATAAACCGAGCGTTATTAATATTTTCTATATGTTTTTTTGAAATAATTCAGACCAAGATAGTCTTGTTGAATTCTTCCATCTTACGGGTTCCCGTAACCCCTCGCCACCTTCCCAAAAAAAGTTAACACTCCTATAAGTTGTGAACCTAATTACTTATCTTCAATACAATTAATCAAATATTAATCTTAAACAACAATTATTATGGGATCAGTTTCAGAAACAGGCCATGCAAAAAATGTGGCCAACTTTAACACCTTAATTACTTATTTAATTGGCTACGGTACGGCTTATAACCCCAGTAATCCAGCTATTTTAATACCTAATTTACAAGCCAAAGCACTACAAGCACAAACCGCATTAGATAATGTAAACACCCTATTTGCCGCATTTAAAAATGCATCAAGCGATCGCGAATTGGCTTTCGAACCACTTACCAAATTAAGTACTCGGATTTTTAATGCCCTAAAAGCCACCAATGCTTCCCAGCAGCAAATAGAAAATGCCGAAACCCACCACCGTAAATTGCAAGGTCGCCGGGCATCTGTTAAATTAAGCGAAGAAGAAAAAGCAAGTTTAGCCGCTGCAGGCAAAGAAGTGAATCAAATTTCTGCCACCCAATTGAGTTACGATAATCAGCTAGACAATTTGGATAAGCAAATTAAATTATTGAGCACCATATCCGCATACACACCTAACGAACCCGAGCTGCAAATAACTGGACTAAGCACTTTATACACTAATTTATTTAACAAAAACCAATTAAGTACTACACAATTAGCAGCGCTTAACAATGGCCGTCTCCAAAGAAATGAAATAATGTATAACCCCGAAATAGGACTAGTAGCAATAGCCACAGATGCAAAAACTTATGCAAAATCTGTTTATGGGGCAAATGCACCACAATTTAAACTCATTTCAGGTATCGCATTCAAACCCTTAAATTAGTATTTTACAAAATCATCCCTATTTATTTTGATAAACCTTTAAGCGGAAAGACTAAACCCAGCTACCGCAAACATAAACCCAGCACTCGCAACCATTAGTCCCGCTCCTGTAGGCATAAACCCAGCACCTGCAAATATAAACCTAGCGCCTGCAAATATAAACCCAGCACCTGCAAGCACAAAATCGGTGTCTTCAACCAAAAACCCCGCTTCCGCAAAACTAAACACAGCTCCTGCAAATATAAACTCAGCAATTGCAATTATAAACCCAGCCCTTGCAAACACATTGTCAAAAATGAGATTGCGCTAGCTTAAGCCACAAAAGATTCAAGCCTTGGGTTTTTGGCTCTTTTTGGATCAAACCAAAAGAACTAAGTCTTCCGCCACCAACGAGACGAGGCAAACACAAAGCGTGAGGTAAGAAGTATAGAAAAATCGTTCTTGTACAAGCTAAGCATGACAGCTGATTTGAGGAAACGAGAAAGGCTGTTATGGCTCGCTTATACCTATGCCTCGCAAGGATGAGCACTTGTAGAAAAACTTAAATAACCGTAAATTCCTTACATGGTTTAAAAACAAAAAGTCGTAGCAAGAAGCTACGACTAGTAAATGACCATATAAGGTTTCAAATAAGCTAACTAACCTAAATGTTCTTATATCCCTTACATCGCTAAAAACGAAATAGCACTTATACTTTCTACCTTATGCAACTCCCTCCCCTCTGGGGAGGCTTGGGGTGGAGATTTAATTCCAGCCACCACCTAAAGAGCGGTATAAACCTACAACCGCATTAAGTTGCTCGGTTTTAATCGTAGTTAACTCCAGCTCGCTTTGCAATAAATTTCCCTGAGCGGTAATCACTTCTAAATAATTCGCCATGCCGCTTTTAAATAACAAACTTGCATTTTTAGAAGCTTGATGTAAAGTTTGCGCTCTTTTTTCAGCGATGCTGTATTGCGTTTTCAATTTCTCCACCTTGGTTAATTCATCAGAAACCTCGCCTACCGCATTAATTACCGACTGACGAAATTGAATAACTGTCTTCTCCCTATCGATTTTAGCCAGTTCTAAATTCGATTTCAGCTGGCCTCTTTGAAAAATTGGCTGTGTTATTCCACCCGAAACTAAGCCGAATAATGATGCAGGCATACTGAACCAATTACTTGCCTTAAATGAATTAATACCTCCACTAGCCGTAATTACCAAAGATGGATACAAACTCGCTTTAGCTACGCCAACTTTCGCATTAGCTACATTCAAAGCCAATTCTGCAGATTTTATATCGGGTCTGCGACTGAGCAAAGCTGATGGAAAACCGGCATTTAAATCAGTCGGAATTGCCATTTTATCTAAACGACTTGAACGGTTGATTGATTTCGGTAAAGTGCCTATCAGAACACTCAAAGCATTTTCTTGCAAAGCCACATTTTGCTCTAAACGAGGAATCAGTTGTGCCGCATTTAACTGTTGCGCTTCTGCCTGCTGAATGGCCAACGACGTAACCTGACCAGCATCGAACTGTAAATTGATAATTCTCAATGTGCTGTCGTTCAGTTTTAAGTTTTTCTTCGCGATTTCCAGTTGCGCATCAAGCATTAATAAATTATAATAACCTTGCGCTACATTAGAAACTAAACGGGTTTGAACTGCTTTACGAGCCTCTTCGGTTTGCAAAAAACTGGCTAAAGCGCCAGCTTTTTGATTGCGAATTTTACCCCAAATATCAGCCTCCCAAAGCAAACCAAGATTGGCATTATAATCTTCGATATGTGTTGAACCTGTAAATTGATTTAAGCTCAATCCGTTTAAACTGTTATCAGATGGGCGACTTGAACTCGCCGCTACTTGCAATTTTAACTCAGGTAAATAACCCAATTTCGATTGTTTAAACAATACTTCAGCTGCATCAATATTTTTCAGTGCAATTTGCATATCGTAATTCTTAACCAAAGCTGTATCAATTAAATTTTGCACAGTAAGGTCGTTAATAAAACTCTTCAAAGGCAAATCGCCAATACTTGAAGAATCTTTAGGCGCTGAATTTCTAAACATTTTGGGCGCCAAACTTTCTGGTAAGGCTAAATCTTTAGAAACTGAACATCCGCTCCAGATTAAAGCCAGGAGCAGGATGATTAAAATATTAAACCGTTTCATAAACTACATTATTTATAGGTTCTCCTTCTTGATGATGAACAACCTCATTAGATTTTTTTGAAATTTTTTCTTGTAAAGCCTGGAAGATGATAAAGAGCACTGGAATGATGAACAAACCTAAAATTACACCTGAAATCATACCTCCGGCAGCACCGATACTAATCGAGTGATTACCCTGCGCTGATGGGCCAGTTGCACCCATCATCGGGATTAAACCTACAATGAAAGCCAGCGATGTCATAATAATTGGACGTAACCTCGATTTTGCGGCCTCTAAAGCCGATGCTACTAATGGCTGTCCACCTCTTCGTCTTTGAACAGCAAATTCTACAATCAGAATCGCGTTCTTCGCCAGTAAACCGATGAGCATAATTAGCGCAACTTGAACATAAATGTTGTTTTCAATTCCAGTTAAACCAATTGCTACGAATACACCAAATATTCCGGCAGGGATAGATAAAATTACCGCTAAAGGCAAAATATAACTTTCATATTGAGCCGAAAGCAAGAAGTAAATAAATACCAAACACAATAGGAAAATCACAGTCGATTGTCCACCCGAAGAAATTTCTTCACGTGTTTGCCCCGAGAATTCGTAACTATAACCTGCTGGTAATTGTTTTTCAGCTACTTCTTCAATTGCTTTAATTGCATCGCCAGAACTAAAACCTGGTTTTGGAATTGCATTGATGGAAATAGAGTTAAACAAATTATATCTCGATGCGGTTTCAGAACCATAAATACGAGTCAGCTTTACCAAAGTATTAATTGGCACCATTTCGCCACGATTGCTTTTTACGAAAACACGATCGATTGAAGATGGATCTGCCCTATCTTGCACATCAGCCTGAACAACCACACGGTAATATTTACCAAAGCGATTAAAATCTGATGCTTGTGCACTACCAAAATAAGTTTGCATGGTTTGCAAAATATCTTTCACATTTACACCCAACTGGTCGGCTTTTTCATCGTTAATATCCAATTGCAATTGCGGATAATCGACTTTGAAACTGGTAAAAGCAACAGCAATTTCAGGGCGTTTCATCAACTCTCCAATAAATTGCTGAGAAATTCCACTGAATTTATCGAGCTTACCACCTGTTTTATCTTGTAAAACCATATCCAAAGCCTCTACATTACTAAAACCTGGAACGGTTGGGAAACTAAAAACGAAGAAACTTCCACCAGAAATGGCGCCTAATTTTTCACGAACCTGATTCATGATTTCTTCAATGTTTTTCACTTTTCCACGGTCTTCGTTTGGTTTAAGCAATACGAAAACTACTGCTGATGACGGACTTGTTGAATTGGTTAATAAGTTGAAACCAGAAACTGCGGTTACATCTCTTGATGCATCCAATTTACTCAACACATCTTCCGCCTGCATCATTACTTTCTGTGTTCCATCTAACGAAGTTCCTGAAGGAGTGTTTACTGCAATAGCAATAAAACCTTGATCTTCCGTTGGAATAAATCCTGCTGGTGTAGTTTTAACCATGAAAACCGTAGCCAAAGTAATTAAGGCCAAACCACCTAAACTTAACCATTTGTGGCGAACTAAGAATTTCAATCCACCCACGTAACGATTGGTTAAGGAATTAAAACTGCTGTTAAATCCATTGAAGAATTTTTGTTTGAAACTAGTTTTAACTGCTGGTTCATCGCCTTGCGCACTATGGTTATCTTTCAAGAATAAAGCTGCCAATGCCGGACTTAATGTTAATGCATTAACAGCTGAAATTACAATTGCAATTGCCATGGTAAACGCAAACTGGCGATAGAAAACACCGGTTGAACCCTCCATAAAACCTACTGGCAAGAATACAGCTGCCATTACCAAAGTGATGGAAATAATTGCTCCGGTGATTTCGTGCATTGCCTCGTGTGTTGCCGCTTTTGGCGACAAATGTTTATGCTCCATCTTTGCATGAACAGCCTCAACCACTACAATCGCATCATCAACCACAATACCAATGGCCAGGATTAAAGCGAATAATGTTAACAGATTTATGGAGAATCCGAACAACTGCATGAAGAAAAACGTACCCAAAATGGCTACGGGAACGGCAATTGCAGGAATTAATGTAGATCTAAAATCTTGTAAAAAGATAAACACCACCAGGAAAACCAATATAAAAGCCTCTACTAAAGTGTGTTCTACCTGCTCAATCGATTGATCTAAAGCAACCTTTGTACTATAAAATATATTCTTTTTAATCCCTACTGGAAAACTTTTCTCCGATTTTTCCATCAGCTTGTTAATCGCCACCTGAATATCGTTCGAGTTAGAACCAGCCAACTGAATAATACCGATTACGATACCTTTTTTACCGTTTAAACGGGTAATGCTGTTATAAGAATAAGCACCCAATTCTACTCTTGCAACATCTTTCAAGTGCAAAATAGAACCATCGGCATTGGCACGTATAGCTATATTTTCATACTCTTCGGGTTTAGTTAACTTGCCTTTGTATTTAATTACGTATTCGAAAACTTCTTTACTTCTCTCACCAAATTTACCTGGCGCAGCCTCCAAGCTTTTATCTTGAATGGCTTTCATTACCTCGTTTGGAGTAACCTTATAAGTAGTCATTTGTGCTGGATTTAACCAAACACGCATCGAATAATCTTTTGTACCACCAAAAATAGCCGCCGAACCAACACCTGGAATACGTTTTATCTCTGGAATAATATTAATTTGAGCATAATTGGCTACAAAAGTTTGATCATATTTAGCCTCATCTTCTGTGTATAAACCAATTGCCATGATGAAACTATTCTGTTGTTTCGCCGTAGTAACCCCTTGCTGAACAACTTCGGCAGGTAACTGACTTGTAGCTTGTGCCACACGATTTTGAACATTAACCGCTGCCTGATCTGCATTGGTTCCTAATTTAAAGAAAACAGTAATTGCCAACGAACCATCGTTACTAGCAGTAGAACTCATGTAAGTCATGTTTTCTACACCATTTATTGATTCTTCAAGCGATGGCGCAACCGAACGTAAAACCGTTTCGGCATTCGCTCCCGGATAAACTGCCGTTACCAAAACCGACGGTGGTGCAATATCAGGAAACTGTTGTAAGGGCAGTTTTGTAAGGCCAAGCACACCTAATATCACCAACAAAATGGAGATAACGGTTGCCAGTACTGGCCTTTGTATAAATATCTTGAACATTTTTTTATCTTTTTATTTTTCTTCTTTTTAAGCTTTCAGCTTTGCACTTTAACTTTGGTCTTTGGTCTTTTAGCTTTAGTTTTTCAGCTTTAAACTTGCCGCTTTATCTGTTCCTTTTTCAGGTGTAATTACTTGCCCCTCTTGCAAACGGTCTAAACCGCTCAATACAATTTGGTCTCCAGACTTTACACCATCTTTAACTAAATAATTGTTACCGCTTTTACCGACAATTGTGATAGGCATTTTGCTCACTTTATTATCTTTACCTAAAGCAAAAACGAATACCTTATCTTGCATTTCTATAGTGGCTGCCTGCGGAATTAAAATGGCATCATCGTGCTGTAAGCCTAAACGAACCTTACCCGTATTACCTGAACGTAAAGTTCCGCTGGCATTAGAAAAACTTGCTCTCAAAGTTATAGCCCCAGTATTTTTATCGAACTGACCATCAATCATATCTATTTTTCCTTTAATTGGATAAGTCGTATTATCTGATAAAAGCAATTCGACAGCGGGCAAATGTTTAATTCTATCAGCTGGCGTTTTACCAGGATAATTTGCATTGAAACTGTTGAAATCATTTTCGGCTAAAGAGAAGTAAACATGCACTTCGTGGATATCCGATAATTGTGTTAAAGCATCCTGATCAGTTGGTGCAACTAAACTTCCTTGTTTTTTAGGAATACGACCGATATAGCCACTTACCGTAGCTTTTACATTGGTGTAACCTAAATTAATTTGAGCAGAAGCAACACTTGCTTTTGCTTGCTCTGCATTTGCCTGAGCAATTTTATAAGCTGTTTTTGCGGTTTTTAATTGAAAATCAGACACGACTTTGTTGTGCACTAAAGGCGTTAACTTATCTATTTCTAGTTGAGCATTTAAAATAGCAGCTTCAGCAGCATGTAAACTCGCTTTTGCATTATTTAAAGCCTCACGGTAAGGGTTTTCGTTGATTTTGAAAAGTGTTTGTCCGGCAGTAACGTAGGCGCCTTCATTAACCAAAACACTTTGCAAATAACCACTAACCTGCGGACGAACATCAATATCAACAGCACCTTGAATAGCAGCTGGATAATCGATATAAGTAGTCTGAGAGCTTTCATTAATCAAACTAACAGGTAAAACTGGTGGCGGTGGCGCAGCAGCCGATTGATCTGGAGTTGATTTACAACTTACAAGGATGATGGATAATATAGAAATTAAAAATAAGACTTTTACACTATTAAACTGTTTAACAGTGTTAAGTTGAATAAACAAACGATGGATAGCATTCATATGATTAAAAATTATAATGGATTTTAGTAGTTATAAACTATTTAACACTGTTAAATAGAGTTGTAAAAAAAATTAACTGTTAATGGATAAAGTAATTCCTTTAATAGCGTCTTTTAAAATTTGCTGGTTCAACTCGTCGGTTGTTCTACCATCTGGTCTAACCAAGTTTATTGAAATCAACCCATGAATGATTGACCAATAAGTATAATATTTAGTACAGATATCATTTTCAGAAACTGGTTTCTTTTTAAACAAAGATTCAATAACATCGCCAAGCATAGAACCAACGGTTTCAGCTTCTTGCAAAGAATTTTTCACTGTGCAGCAGACCATATCTACGCCATACATTAATTGATAAAATTCCTTATGTTCAAAAGCGAAATTCCAATAAGCAATCCACATGGCTTGCATTTTATCTTCCGGCAACTCGTTGTTATCTCTCGCCTCACGGATAGCTTTTCCTAAAATCAAATAACCTCTTCTGGTTAATTCGAGTAAAATACCTTCCTTATTTGAGAAATATTCGTAAATAATTGGTGCGGTATATTCAATCTGGTCGGCAATTTTACGCATACTCAATGCCTGCCACCCCTCAGTTTGAACAATATTCAAGGCAGCATCCAGAATTTTTGTTCTGGTTTCATCTTTTAAACGTAGAATTCTTTCTTTACTTCCCATGATTGGAATTAATAAGTGTAAATAATCTAACACCGTTAAGCAAATGTATAACCAATTCCGAAATCAACAATCATTCAATTGTCATATAGATATTCAACATTCAAAAAAGGCTTTTAAATTAACTTAAAGGCTGTTTTAAAATAATTATGTTTTTTTGTATTTGGATATAGAATATGACAAGCAGTCATTTTTAAAGGTTTTGGAAAGAAAGAATAGTAGCTTTTTGGAAACATCGGTCCCATCATTACTTAGAAGGCTTTGAGAGTTCTTTGAATATATTTACATCTCGCCATATGCCCTATGGCCTAGGATACGATCGAAATGATGAACCCTCTAAAAACAAAAAACACAAAGCTTTTATTTCTCTGTGTTTTTTGTCTCTATGGTAAAATTACTTTTTAAAATTCTTCATAAAACCATTCACACTTTCTTCCAAATTCCCATCGGCAATTGCTTTAACGAAAGCTGTACCGATAATTGCACCATTGGCATAAGCACAAGCCTTATCGAAAGTTTGTTTATCACTAATTCCAAAACCAATCATCGTTGGATTTTTCAAATTCATGGCTTTAATTCTGCCAAAATAGCTCTCTGTAGTATCGCCAACCTCCAAATTCTTACCAGTTGTAGCCGAAGATGATAGTAAATAAATAAAACCATTGGTTAAACTGTCTATTTTATGAATTCGTTCTTCTGCGGTTTGTGGAGTAATTAAAAACACATTACTTAAGTTGTGTTCTTCAAAACAAGTTTGGTAAAACTCTTCATATTCAACCATTGGCAAATCAGGAACAATACAGCCGTCAACTCCAACTTCGGCACAAGCCTTACAGAAATTCTCTACGCCAAATTGCAAAACCGGATTTACATAACCCATTAATAAAACAGGAATCGTTACGTTTTTTCGCAAATCTTTCAACTGCTCAAAAAGCAATTTCAGCGTCATGCCTTGGTCTAACGATTGCTTGCTGCTCGCTTGAATTACCGGACCATCAGCAACAGGATCTGAATATGGAAAACCGATTTCGAGCATATCAGCACCAGATTTCTCTAAAGCCTCTGCTATTTGAATGGTATCACCTAAATTAGGATAACCCGCTGTATAATAAATTGATAATATATCTTTCTTCGTTTGGAAGAGTTGTTTAATTCTGTTCATAACCACAACCCCTAAAGGGGCATTAATTGTTGATAAAAAACCTTGCTAAGTCCCCTTCAGGGGATTTAGTGGTTATAAATTAAAATATTTAATGTAAGTATCTAAATCCTTATCGCCTCTGCCCGAAAGACAAACCACCACATTTTCGCCACCTTTGAACTCCATTTTTTCTAAATAAGCCAAAGCATGGGCACTTTCAATTGCAGGAATAATACCTTCCAATTGGGTTAACAATAAACCTGCATCTAAACTTTCTTCATCGGTAATCGAAACATATTTTCCTCGACCAGTTTTAAACAAATGTGCGTGTTGCGGACCGATTCCTGGATAATCTAAACCAGCAGAAACCGAATGCGGCTCTACCACCTGACCATCTTCTGTTTGCATTAAAATACTTCTGCTACCATGTAAAACACCTTCTTTACCTAAATAAGTTGTTGCGGCAGAAAGACCACTTGACACACCTTTTCCAGCAGCCTCTACAGCAATTAGTTTTACATTTTCATCATCCATAAAATGGTAGAACATACCCATTGCATTACTTCCGCCGCCTACACAAGCTAAAACATAATCTGGCTGGTCGCTTCCTGTCTGTTCTAATAATTGCTTTTTAGTTTCTTCGGAAATAATGGATTGAAAAATCGCCACCATATCAGGATAAGGATGCGGACCAACCACAGAACCGATGATGTAATGCGTATCTACAGGATTATTAATCCAATCACGCATTGCCTCGTTTGTTGCATCTTTAAGCGTTTTACTTCCAGAACTTGCCGGAACAACCTTTGCGCCTAACATTTTCATGCGGGCAACATTTGGCGCCTGGCGCTCAATATCAACTTCACCCATGTAAATTACACACTCTAGATTACGCAAGGCACAAACAGTAGCCGTTGCTACACCATGCTGACCAGCTCCAGTTTCAGCTATAATTCTCTTTTTACCAAGCTTTTCGGCAAGTAAAATTTGCCCGATGGTGTTGTTAATTTTATGTGCACCAGTATGGTTTAAATCTTCCCTTTTTAAGAAAATATTAGCACCGTAACGTTCAGAATATCTCTTCGCCAAATACAATGGCGATGGACGACCAACATAATCTTTTAATAATTGATGAAATTCTTTCTGAAAATCGGCATCATCAATAATTTTCAAATAGTTCTGACGTAATTCCTCTACGTTCGGGTAAAGCATCTCTGGGATGTATGCTCCACCAAAATCTCCGTAATATCCTTTTTCGTTTACTTTATATTTCATAATATTTTTATCAAAATCCGTTGGTTGAACCGACGGCAATGAGTTGTGAACCTCTTTATTTATATATTGTCACATTGAAGCTGTGTAAATGCGGAAATAAAATACTCTTCTACATGCTCAGAATGAAATTATTTTAAGCTCATTTCTTTCACAAATTCACTTATCCTTTGTACATCTTTCAATCCAGGTTCTATCTCAAATCTACTGTTAATGTCTACTGCATACAACCGCTCATCATAAATATTCGAAATTTGCGCTGCATGTTCTAAATCAATACCACCACTTAAAAAATATGGCTTGATTAATTTGTAACGTTCTAAAATACTCCAATCAAAAGTTTTCCCCGAACCACCATGCGCTTTTGTTTTCGTATCAAATAGAAAATAATCAACAATATCATTGTACGCATCCAAAACCTCAAAATCAAAATCTTCATCTACACCAAAAGCTTTTATTAATTCTAAATCGGCAAATGTCGATTTCAAATCTTTACAGTATGCTAAACTTTCCTTTCCATGTAATTGAACAGCTTTAAGTTGATATAGATTTACTTTTTTCTTCACAACTTCGAGATCTTCATCAACAAAAACACCAACTGTTTTAATTTCCGATGGAATGTATTTTATTAATTCTGCCGAAACATCACTAATAAAGCGTGGCGATTTCTCGTAGAAAATAAAGCCTAAATAATCTGGCTTTAATTCTGCAATAGCAGCAATATTTACTGCTAATCGCATTCCACAAACTTTTAATTTTAAACTACTCATTATGCTACCAGCTTTTTAAAACTTTCTAAAGCTTTTTTACTCATTAAAGATTCTTCAGCCTCATAAAAGCAATCAGCGAAAGTGGCTGTTGGCTTTATGGTTTTAATCGCCAAAGCCGAATTACACAACACTACATTATTCTGTACATCAGTTGCCTCGCCATTTAAAACATCCATAAATATCTTTGAAGATGATTCTACTGTATCGCCACCTTTAATATCGTTAACAGAGACTTTTTCAAAGCCCATATCATTCAATGTCAAAATGCTTTCGCCTTTATTGTTAAAAGTTTTCACATCACAGGTTAAAGAGATTTCGTCATAACCTTCAAGTGCATGCACAATGGTATAATTTTTAGTCGTATCCTGATATAAATAATTGTACAGACGAGCTAATTCTAAACTAAAAACACCTACCATTTGATATTTAGGTTGCGAAGGATTAACCATTGGCCCTAACATATTGAAGAAAGTTTTTATACCTAAATCCTTACGAATTGGCGCTACAATTTTCATCGCCGGGTTAAACAACGGAGCATGTAAAAAACAAATACCTGCGGTATCTAAATTATGTTTTAAAGTATCCTCATTATTCGTGAAGTTGTAACCTAAATATTCCATCACGTTCGATGAGCCACAGCCCGAAGAAACGCCATAATTACCATGTTTAGCAACTTTATGCCCTGCTCCAGCCACTACAAAAGAAGAAAGCGTTGAAATATTGAAAGTATCTTTTCCATCACCACCAGTTCCACAAAGGTCAATCAATTCGTAATCACCAAAATCAGTTTTGATACCTAAATCTAACATAGCATCACGAAAACCCTGCAACTCATCAACCGTAATGTTTCGCATTGCGTAAGCGGTAATGAACGCAGCAATCTGCGAAGAATTGAATTCACCTTGTGTAATCGAAATCAATATATTCTTCGCTTCCTCCCTGCTAAAACTCTTATTCTCGAATAAATGGTTTAATATTTTTTTCATTTTTATTATTCTTTTTTAACCACAGATTTGCACTGATAAACACTGATTTTATGAGTACAACCTTCTAGTTGTTTATATTTTTATATTCATTTCGCAATGACTTGTATCTCCACCAACCTTGGTAAAACTTCTTTAAAAGAATAAGCACTTTTTTTTATCTGTGTCCATCCTTTTCATCTGTAGTTAATATTTTTTTTAGCGCACAAAAAAAGGATTGCTTTTTGGGCAATCCTCTAAATTGTATTTAAAATATTTTAATATATATAACAATAGAATTTGCCTAACGAATTTCGTTATGCCACCACCAATTGTTATTTAAGTTTTTAATTATCATGTTTGTATAAAACAAATATTGATATAGTTTTTTATATTTCCAAAATCTTTTTAAAAAAATATGGCCTTCTTTAGAAGAAAAGTACAGTTCAATGATGATTTAGGTTTCGGCTCTACTCCCGTTATCAAAAATCAACGTGTTTTAAATACCGATGGTACTCCAAATATAGAGCGTACTGGTTTACCATGGTTTAAATTCGACGATACTTACACCCGATTAGTTACCATGAGCTGGCCTCGTTTCTTCATGGTTATACTAATTACCTATCTGATTGTTAACACTCTTTTTGCAGTTGCATATAATATTATAGGTATCCAAAATCTTGATGGCGCAAAAGGAATTACACTCCGCGATCAATTTTTTGATGCTTTTTTCTTTTCAGCCCAAACTATATCTACAGTTGGTTATGGACACATCTCGCCGCAAGGATTTATTACCAGCGTACTTGCCGCTTTCGAAAGCATGCTCGGTTTGCTGGCGTTTGCATTGGCAACAGGATTGCTGTACGGCCGTTTCAGCAGACCAACTTCAAAAGTTTCTTTCAGTAAGAAAATGGTTATTGCACCTTACCAAAACCGCTCAGGCTTAATGTGCAGATTAGTTAATCTAAGGCGTAATTCGCTCATTGATATTGAGGTGCAAATGTTTATGACTTACAACGAAACCATCGATGGAAAGCTTAAGCGCAGCTTTTATCCTTTGGAATTGGAACGCAGTAAAATCAGCGTATTATCACTAAACTGGACACTTGTTCATCCCATTACAGATGACAGTCCACTTTTTGAGAAAAGTCTAGAAGAACTTAAAGTTGCGGAAGTTGAGGTTTTTGTAATCTTGAAAGCGTTTGATGATACATTCGCACAAACAATTCATACTAGAACCAGTTACCAGGATGAAGATATTGAGTGGAATGCTAAATTCGAAATCATGCACTACCACAACGAAGAAGGAAAAACGGTTTTAGATTATAGTTTACTGGATAAAACTTTACCAACATCAATTAGTTAAGATATTCGATACCCAAAAATTCTACGCAAATCACTATCAATTTCCAACAGATTGAAGTATTCCTGCTGTTCCTTGTAATCTTTTAAGTTTGTGCTTTATTGGAGCTTAACGGTTGGTGATTACCAAAGGAGTATTTTCGTTGCCATGGGGTTTAGGTGGGACAGGGAATCACTCACCGTTTTACGCTATTCAAATAATTCCTTTATAGCCTCCCCTTAAGGGGATTAGCAACTTAGTCTTTTATCCTTGTTCTTTGCTCCTTGCTCCTTTGTATTTTGTATTTTTTGTATTTTTTTTTTATAAACGAAGAAACCCTCACAGTTGTTACTGCAAGGGTTCTTGTTAAAGGCCTGTTTTTGGCTTTTAAGATTTGGCACCGACCTACTC
>NZ_JBHSBY010000101.1:0-21717 GCF_042650905.1 Pedobacter jamesrossensis
CCTCAACTGCTAACATTTTTTCTTCTGATGTTCTCATATATTTCTTTTATGCAAAGAAAAACATCGCGAAAGTTATTTAAAAGATGTACTTGGTAGGCTGCTTACCATTATTCACCAATTTTTTTTCTTATTTTCCATCTCCCGAAAATAGCTCGAAAGATGACATTGACCTCTGATCTGCTATTTGAGCAGATCAGAGTCATGTTCTGTAACTATTCCAGGGCTAATATGCGTTTTAATGTTTAGCGTATCTTACTCGCTTGTTAAATGCATCCATATATTATGGTTTTAATGTATTGTTCTAGTTATATCTTTCAATAATTGCTTAGATCAACCTGTCAATTCAAAGTGGCAAGCATAAGTTCTTCTACCCTGAAATCAATTGTTATTTTCGTTCCGTCATTATTCTCAATGTTACTGTCGGCTTTAATGTCGTCAGATAACCCCCTCAATAATTTCAATCCTAGCTTTGCCGAAGAGCCGGTTAAATGCTCTTGTGCAATTCCAATACCATTATCAGATATCCTCAAAATTACATGATCGTCACTTCCAGTCAGGCTAACATCTATGACTCCGTTTCTAGCATCAGGGAAGGCATATTTTATCGCGTTAGTTACCGCTTCATTGATAATCAGCGATAGCGGCACGGCGTAGGCTACCCCCAGCTTTATGGGATCGGCGGAAATGTCGAAGCGGATCCGATTCCCTGTGTCAAAACTATCGCTCAAATAACTTACGAACTCAGGAAGATAGGTTGACATGTCCACCGTTTTGATATCATCGGACTGGTAGAGTTTTTGATGGATTAACGACATTGCATATATACGGTGCTGACTGATCTCAAGTGCTTTTAGGGCATCATTTTCCAAATATCCAGCTTGCGATTCCAAAAGGCAGATAACGGTATGAAGATTGTTTTTGACACGGTGATGCACTTCTTTTAACAGCCATTCCCTGGAAATGATAAGCTCATTTTTTTCTTTTATAACCTTGAGTAACTGTCTATTTTTTCTGAATATTGCATTCTTTTGTCTTTGATTGATATAATACCGGCTATACAGCATGATGATAATCAAAAGAGCTATACCTAATCCTATATAGATATATATTTTTGTACTGCGGGCTTGCTGTTGTTGCATTTCACTGTTCGCCTGAAGGAGTTGAATGTCTTTTTCTTTCTGGGTCATCAAGACCTGCAATTTTAGTCCGGCAATGCTTTTGGCATCATTTGCGCTATTATACTTGTTGTTCAGACTGATATAATCCTGTAAATGCCTTGCAGCAGATTGATAATTCCCCCGTATTGAATCGAGTTTATAGAGAATCCTGTGAACTTCGGATAGTGAGACAATCTCATTATCCTTAGGTCCTGTTAGGGAAATATATTTCTGTAGATAATTATCTGCCTTAGCGTAGTCTTTTCTTTGAAAATAAAACATGCCCAGAACATATTTTATCTGTGCGGATCGCATATTCTTGGTAACCAGAGTGTCCCTCTGGTGGATCTGTTCGGTGAGTAAATAGTATTTTTCTGCAAGTTTATAGTTTTTTAGGCCGAGGTAACTCTCTGCGATTGACTGATTGACCATATTCCCTACGCGTTCGCTCGAAGGAGGAATACTTTTAAGCGTCCGTTGCAATAGTTGAAGCGCCTGTGCGGATTTCCCGTTACCGTTAAGATTGCTGACATAATTGACCAATGCCATATATATATCGGGATCTCGGTTTAGGGTGAATATTTCCAGACCTTTTTTCAGGTAATAATCTGAAAATGCGTATGAGGTTTCCTTTGGTCCGAATTTAGTATGTCCCATTCTGGTATAAAAGTAGGCAAGTCCTAGGCTATCCTTTGTGGCTATTGAAGACTTGATTGCTTTCATCTCATAAGTTAGATCTTTGTGTTCGCTTCCGGTAATACTGCCGATTAGAGATAGTATATCATAGGTATAATGCAGGTATGGAAAATTAAGTTTATCCTGTAAAGCCAAAGCGGCTAGCGCATTATTTTCAGAGACCTTTAGGGCTTTGAGCAAAAAATATATATAGCTTAAGTTCATTCGGGAGTTCACCTCTTTGGCAAGCGCCCCGGTTTTTTGATAAATTTTCGTGGCTTTTTCCAGGCTTTCTATAATCAGCTTCAGGGTTGACTCATTTGGCGGAATGTAGCTTCCCTGCAGGTCCCATGCCTTCGCTTCGGTCAACTTATCCCCTGTCTGCTGACAACTTGTGATGGCCAGTTGAAAGCAGTCCATTCCTTCTTTTATTTTTTGCCCTTTAAAATAGTTTTTGCCCAAAATGCAGAGCGTTTGGTTCAGCCAGAAAATTGAATGAAGAGATTCGCTTTCTTTTTTTGCCTGCGATAAGTAATATTGGGCGCTGTCCCGGTCGGCTTGATGATAGCCTGGCTGGTAAGCGTAGTAAGCTCCCAGCATCACAAGCACTTTAAGATGCGCTAAGTTTCGAAGTTTTGATAATCTCGAGCTCGCAATCCAGGGCTGCCTGGTATCAACCCATTTATTATCGGTTAAGGTCAGCCCGTTTCCAAAGCCATCCATTATGACTGTCCATCTGCTTAGTTTGTTTTTACGGGTTACCAGAAGAAGACTGCTATCCTGATCGACTCTTCCTTCCTTTACAACGGTGTAATAATTTAAGCTCAGCTGGATAAAAAGCTGCTGTTTCTCTGAACTCAGTTTTCTCAGCTGCGCACTCATGCAGAGGGGAACAAGCAGGGATAAAAGTATTAACACGCACTTGTTTTTTTTACCCATTGATTTTAATTTTTAGAGGTTTACAATGGAATCCAAGTTTATTTCCAAGAGGAGAATATCCATATGATTTTTTTTGGCAATACTATCATCATCAGGGGCATTCCAAAAATTGGGATTTTCCAGATTATAAAGTTGGTACAGTTTCTCGGAAATCCCCGCACAAAGTCTGGTTTATCTAGTGTATACTAAATTTAAAATATGTTTTTTGCATTTGCAAGAAAATAAGTGCAGAATTTCTGCACCAGTACAATCATAGGATAATATATTCTATTAATGAGGTATCCTCGATTCAGACAATCCGGAGATGAATTTATTAGCTATGATAACGCCACCGACGATAGAGATACACGGGGGGTAGAACAGCAGCTCAGGCATCAACATCCCGATTTTGGGGCACATAATGTAAACCAGGTGTTAGGTAATGAAGCAGAATTACCCGGGAATACCGATAGTTCATCGGTGAGGCGATAAGGACGCTCAGGAAAATAATGCCTGCAAAGTACCATAAGTTCTCGTAAACCAGGGCAAGTCCAAAAACGTAGGCGGCTACCGCTGTCGAGATAATCTCGGCAACGCTCATTGCATAACTTACGAACATGGCTACATAGAAAAATCCAGGCTCCCGTTCAAACTTCAAATTACATACCGGACAGTTTTCGTTTGTTTTCTGAAGGCGGAATGCATAGGCGCTGCCGCTGAAAATATCTCCTCGCCTACATCTGGGGCATTTACATTTTATGAACGCCTGAAACTTTGTAATTTCTTTCATTTTATTTTTTGATGAATAATTGTTTAGCTGTCTGTGAAAAACGCGATCCAAATTAAGCGGTGTTCAGTGATTGTATATAATCTTGGCAATGCTCGAGGGTGGATATCCTGGGCGAAGAAAACAGGCCCCCTGGATCAAGGGACCTGCAACCAACTGCCTCACGGGATTTCAATCCTGAATGCCCGATGAAGAAACCCAAACCAAATATTTTTGTCTTTCTTTTTCAATTTAATCCGTACTCAAATAAACTTAACCCATTCCCGATTTGTTTCTTCTATGTCCCAGCACAAGTAAAGCTCTCGTTTTTCCAAGACTTTTAAATGTTCCATCGAAAAATTGGATTGTTCGCTATCCTTGTGCACTTCCGATTTCTTGCCTGGAGGGTATTGAATGCTATCGATGCTGTCCCCTATTTTGATATTAATTTTCATGATAATCAAAGTATTTCAGATCATGAATTACAACAGGCATACCAAATCATAAATAACTAACAATCAATACTATAATAAATTATATCCCTTTATGAAATAGCGACATAGCAATTAAAATCTCGGTTATGATGATATTTAATGATATCAATCGGCTTGAATTCCGCAAAATTCTGTTCCTTGAAGTGGCCCTATATTCTTCAGCTAATCTCTTTGAGTAAGGCGAGTAGTTTGGTGGAGTATTCATCAGTCGACGCGCCATAGCTTGCAAGAAGAAATCCCCGGTTGCCAGCAACAGATTCCAGCGCATAAAGGCACACCTCGTCGGCTGGATCGGTATCCCCTTCATAGCGATAAATATCAACGATTTTAAAGTCACCGACCCGAAACTTGCTTTCGGGACTAAAAAAGCTATTCTCCTGAAGATTGAAATCGAGTATAAATCCTCGCTTTTTCAACTCTTCAATTCCTGAAGACAGGGTTTCATAATGAAATTTTACGTGCATAACAATTATCTTTAAAATAAATTTACTTTGAGTTGAAGGGAAAAAAATCAATGAACCGAATAGAAAATCCATTAATTGAATTTCCAGAAATTTCCGACATAATTCTGAACTTCCAAAATCTCCTCTTGCCATTTTCAAAAGCACACTTTTCATTGAGATCTACAGTTGCAGTACCGGTGAACTGTAAAGTATTACCGGTGGAAAAATCCAGAGAGGTGATCCCCGTGACTGGATTCTGCAAAAAGTTGCCCAGCGTGCAGAATAGGCTATTTCCATCATAATCGGGAATTATAAGAATTTCAGCGCCCTTGAGTGTAATAAATCCGCTCATCCCACCCAGGTGGGAAACATCCATTTTGCCTGATTTTGATGCACTTGCAACAAAACAGATGTCAGCTAGATTGATCCATTCTTTTAATTTCCTCATCATTGGTGCTTGGTGAAATGTTTCTAATGAAATAATCCATCGCGGGATATTTGCGACAATTCGGATAACATTGCTCTGTTTTAACTCTCCAGTACATTCCCTGTGGGCTATCCAACCATTGATGGGAACGCCGCGTCTGGTCTGCAGGTCGATAAAAAGCATTCCTATTTCCTGGTCGGGTTCCATATTTCCCCAGAATATGTCCTCAGTGTTGGATAATAGACATGAGTTATCAAGCATAATTTCCGAGTCGCTGACAACATTTGTAAAGTCCGCCCAAGCCGAAAGCACTGATGCCCATAATTGTCCCCTCAGATCTCGACTGGGTAAAAAAATCATCGGAACGTTATGGGCAAAAAAAGCCATATCAGGGCTGAGCCCGTCCTGGATGACCTGAGCATTCTGACTGCCGGTGGCCTCCTTCCCCGTTAATTGCTGAACAATCGGTTCCCCCTGAGAAAATACTGCTAGCGACATATAATTTGATATTAATTAAAAGTGAAATGTGCCCCACCTTTAAGTGGAACACATTTTCATCAGCTATGGCAGTAACCTTTTTCAGCGTAAATACAATCTGTTTTTAAGCACATCTTTAGCTGAGGCTTCTGACACCGCACATAGCCTTCACGAGAACGGGTTCCGGCTAACCTTGTAAAGCTAGAAACAATGATGTCACCCAGAGATCTTACAAACTATAAGGGATATAGTTCTATTTTAGGTATTTCTTTAATTGCGCAGCCGCCTGTATGAATAGGGATCTGGTCTGGGGAATATCTGCCATTCCGTTCAATAGTCCAAAATCATGTATAACGCCATTATATCTTACAGTAGTCACTTCGACGCCTGCCTGTTCGAGCTTTCTTCCATAAGCTTCTCCGCCATCCCTTAGTATATCATTTTCAGCGACCTGTATTAAGGCTGGAGGTAGCCCTGTTAACTGCTCGGTGGTGGCTTGTAGAGGCGAGGCATGGATATCCAGACGCTTTGCCGGATCGGAAATATACAGGTCGTACATCCATTTCATCGTTGGAGTGGAAAGGAAACGATCACGACCGAATAACTTGTATGATTCTGTGTCAAAACTTGAATCCACAATAGGCCACATCATAATCTGAAGTTTTATTTTCGGGCCGTTCTGCTCTTTTGCCATAATAGAGGTTACCGCGGTCATATTCCCTCCGACACTGTTGCCAACAACAGCCATATTTTTTCCGTCTGCATTGATTTGGGATCCGTTCGCTGCTACCCATTTAATTGCTGCGTAGATCTCGTTAATCTGTTGGGGATATATAGCCTCGGGGGTTCTGGTATAGTTCACGAATACCCCCTCAAATCCAGATAAAACCGCCAGGTCTCTGACCATGCGCATGTGGGTCGGGAAATCACCTAGTACCCATCCGCCGCCATGTATAAAAATAAACACAGGCAAAACCCCTTTAACACCTTCAGGCCTTACAATATTGAGCTTAATTGTATAACCGTCACTTTTGATGGTCTTCTCGCTCATTGCAACTCCGGACATATCTACTTTAAATGCTGTTTGGGCGTCTGCCAGTACCTGCCTGGCATCTTTTGGAGATAAGGTTTCCAAACCTGGGCCGCCTGTATTCAGCAATTTCAAAAAATCCTTTACCTTCGGACTCAGATGCTCATCTGTCGCCCAATCTTGCTGTGCATATACATTATGTGCGGTCATAGAAAGCAGCAGGATGGCCAGTGTGGTCAGCAGGGTTCTGCCCGTCCCTGCGTATTTGTGAAAAGTTTTCATAATAAATAAAATTTAAACTGTTGATTTCTAGAATAAATACTTGCTAAGTTCCGCAGCAGCGTGTACGAATAGGGATCTGGTTTGCGGAATGTTTGCTATCGGATTTAACAGACCGAAATCGTGGATTACCCCATTATAACGGATGCAGGTAACCTTGACGCCGGCCTCATCGAGTTTTCTCCCGTATGCTTCGCCTTCATCTCGCAGCACATCTGCTTCGGCAACCTGAATCAGAGTCGGGGGAAGTCCTTTAAGCTGTTCTATGGTTGCTCTGAGAGGTGAGGCAGATATATTCTTTCTTTTTTCAGGATCGGGGATATACATATCATACATCCACTTCATCAATGGGGTTGTTAGAAAACGCTCCTGACCAAACCTCCTGTAGGAGCCGGTCTCAAAATCACTGTCCACTATTGGCCACATCATAATTTGCAATTTTATTTCCGGTCCTCCCATTGCCTTGGCCTTAAGTGCCGTTACAGCAGTCATATTTCCACCCACGCTGTTTCCAACAACCGCTAGGCGGCTGCCGTCAACCTGAATCTGATCTCCGTGCTCAGCGACCCATTTGGTGGCCGCATAAATTTCGTTAACTGCTCTGGGAAATGCCGCATCGGGTGTTCTGGTATAATTGACGAAGACCCCACAGGCTTTTGACAGGACAACTAGGTCACGCACCATGCGCTTATGGGTTGGATAATCTCCAAGAATCCATCCTCCGCCGTGAATAAATATAAATACAGGCAAAATGTCCATTACACCTTCAGGACGGACTATATTAAGAACGATACTGAATCCATCAGCCTCAATTGTCAGCTCTCGCTCTTCGATTCCAGAAAGGTCTACTTTAACAGACTGTTGAAGGCCTTCGAAAACTTTTCTGGCATCCAGCGGGGCCATAGTTTCCATTGGAATACCATTGGGTTGATTTAAAATCTTTAAAAAGGCTTTAACCTCAACCGAGAGAGCCGGATCATCTTCAAAAGGTGGTATAGTTACGACCTTGGTTGTTTTTTGTGTCTCCATGTTTTTATTCATTTACCAAATAAATCCAAAGCACATGCCACGAATTAAAACACTAAAAATCAACAATTTATCGCAAATAAAGAAATTGATTGATGACGATATTTCATTATTTAAGTGCTTAATCCTTGGAATGTCAACGAATTTGGGCCACTATATTTGATGAGTTATTTGCTAATGGAAAGAATTCCAATTTATCACAGGGCCCAGTTTCGCACCATGGCAATATTTCTTTTATTCAAATGAGACATGGTAATTTAATTTGACTTTTTATATTAATTCAAAGGTTAAAGGCTGTTCACCAGAATAACTTTTTAATAAAATTTAAGCTTAGATATCGGCCCATTAATAATCACCTTACCCTAATAGATCTGAGAGATCAACGCATAGCGTTATTGCCTAATAAACCCGAAGCTAGGGTTTACAAAATCTTTGTTTGTCAGATGGGGCCGGAAACCTATTTATGTGCTGGTCTGGGAAAAAAGAGAATTATATATGATTTTCATTCTTTCGGCTACAGGACATCAGAAAAAATCAGGGCATAAAAATGCCGCCAAAAGCATCGAAGATTTTGCGCATCAAGAGTAGGATGTGGTTCTAATACGATATCGCATTTTTTAGGGATACCCTTAATACATTTTCAGAAATTTAAATCAAGTCAGCAGCGGATGCTGTTGTTGAATATTGTCGATATCATATGGAGAGTGCGCTGCTGACAACAGCGTCAAGATCGAAACCGGCTATGAGATCGGCCGGAAGCTCATAACGTTCTCTAATATAAATTTGCTGGTTATAAGCTATCCAGACCTGCTTATTTTCATCTTCCCAGGCTATAATTTTTAGCGGGAGATCAAGCGCAGCTACCGGTACTGCAGACATAGCACCGAAACCTGCCTTGGGATTTCCGAACATAATAAATTCAAGGGGTGCAATCCTCTTGCCGACCCTCGCTACCTCATGCTGCTGATCGATCCTTGCATAAATAGTTGCACCCTTTCCCTGAAGAAAATAAGCAATTCTGTTGATGGTTTCCTCGACCGAGTATTCACTCAGCCTGATTGTTACGCCCTTAGGAATTTTCATGATTTTACTTTTATTTGAAGTGACCAATGCAAGAGTTATCAGTCCGGCCTGGGTAAGAAAGCACCGCCTGTCAATCCCAAAGATCTTATCCCTAACAATCATACCTATTGATTTCAAAATATTTCTTGAACATTACATTAAAGATACGCCCTATTAACATCTGATTGATAGAAGAAAATTTTATACCAAATATTAAACACTTATAAAACAACAAGTTAACAAATAAATAATTGAAATAAAATACCCAAATCTCGCTAGTTCTATCGCAATGAGTGATATTTCGATAATAAGTCATCCGATGGTGTCAATATAAATTAGATGCACTAGAAACGTCGATTAACTTGAAAAGTAAGGCGTTGACAGCTCCCTAACTGGATTTCAAAGCAACCACGCTCCACCCCAAGACAGGTGAGCTAAGCGTGTTGATTTCAATATGAGCTGCGTTGGCGGCTTTTTGCCAATTCTGGACAGATCTTTATAAATATGCCTTTTCCTCTTTGTGAAAAAAAAATAATCAACAGACATCCAAGCAAATCAGAACGTCAGGTATTAAAACGATATTTCACGATTGGATAACCATTTAACGAATAAAAGCATCTTTAAAAATAAAAATAAATACACAAAGTCTTTATTATCAGATTATTAAAAAACAGGCACGTTTATTTCAATTGATAGAAAAAAACTATTAAGGAGAATAAATCATGCTACTGGCAAAGACAAGAATCCCGGGCAGGCGTCTGGTAAACCGAGAGATCACAAGAAGAATCATTTTACTGTACGATGAAGGGTTCATTATCGATTTTCGCCTGGGAGGTCAGTATAATCTAATATGTGATGTTGAGGAACCCTATCCGATTTTCCCGGACTTTTCTCTTTTGGTAGTATATGTATGTTACGATCATTTCAGCAGCAGCTATAAATACCTGCATGCGATCGAAACATTTTGCGGAAAAAGGGGCCTTCTATTGGCAGATGAACCATTAACTCAGGGGGGTGATTGCCAATCAAGATAATTATTCCACTGCAAAAAAAAAGAAACTAATCGAGGTTATTCATAAAAATTAATACAAAATGAAAACGAAAAATGAAACATTAGGCTTTATGGCTAAAAACTATCATGATACACTATTTGAATACGCATTGAGACTTACCAAAAACTTAGATGACGCCCATGACCTTGTTCAAGATACAATGGTTAAAGCGACCAGGTTTTACAATAATTTCCAAGAAGGCACCAATCTTTATGGCTGGCTATTTATTATCATGAAAAACACCTTCATCAATAGTTACAGAAGGAGGTCAATGACCAGAACGCTGATCGTTCAAACCGATGATTTGAATAGTTCGGAACTTCGTATGGGATGCTCAACAAATGCAGCCACCGCGAAGTTCATCTCAATGGATATCCATAGAGCAATTGGCCTTCTTCCACAGGAATATGCACAGGCATTTAAGCGTTCTTTCGAAGGCTATAAATATTCTGAGATAGCAATTGAATTCAACATCCCAGTAGGCACTGTGAAAACAAGAATTTACAATGCCAGAACGCTTCTGAAAAAACACCTAAGCCAATACAGTCGCTAAATCCCGAAACAGAAATAGACTACAGAGATGGTGAACGATAAGGTAAACCCATATAGATTCTCAACTAAGTCTGGGCGAGGTGATCAATTGCCTTGGCAGATAGTGGTCACCTCCTCAGCAGTTGCTTTTCTTATGATGTTTCAAATCTATATGGTTGCACCGCTTATTGCTATTATTGGCGCAGATATGGATATAGGAAAGCAGCTGATTCAATTTTTAATACCTGCAATAACCATATCAATGGGAATCTCGTCTCTTTTGAGCGGAAAATTCATTTTCCACTTTGGTGAGAAGAAAATCTTTCAAATGACCAGCATCACCCTCGCCCTGAGCGCTTTTTCAGCATATTTGAGTCAAGACGGTTTCTCTTTGCTCACAAGCAGAATAATTTGTGGAGTTGCGATGGGAAGTTTCCTGCCTCTAACCTTTAGAATCATAGCTGTCCATTTCCCGAAGAGGAAGAGGCTGATGCCGATTGTTATAATTATATTCGGTATGGCTGGCGGAATGACTTTCGGGCCTGTTTTTGGGTTATTAGCATATGATTTTTTGGGCTGGCGGCTAGAATTCGCTGTTATGGGAATAATCTGCACAACACTGGCGCTTATTAGCGGCTACCTATGGAGCTGGAAAACGGCCGATCTTAAAGAAATTACCATCAGCAAAGGCGATAGTAATGGGAGAAAACATGGGATTGGAAGAATATGCATTCTACTGTTCATATTATTAAATGGAATATTTCACTCTGGGTTATTTATCTTGGTCAATGCGTTATTGCCCGCCAGGTATAATTTGGGGAGCATGTTCATGGGATTTTTTCTTCTCGACTTTGGACTACCGGGACTGATTCTGGTTGTGATACTTGCAGCATTATCTAGGTGGCCGGGAATAATAAAAATGGAGATTATTGGCCTGTTTATCCTCACACTCTCCATGGTGGTGATTTTGCTTGATGTGCCTATCTGGATGACATTATTAGCCCTCGGCCTACTATCTGTGGGATATAACATCACCCAGCCGCTGTTTTTCGGAATTGTTGGGAAGCTCGGCAATACCAGAGGAGATCAACGGGATATTCAGCTGGGCCTCTGCGCGCTCTTTATCGGCTATGGCCTCGGGCCATTGATATTCGGATTTCTTCTGAAATACGGAAATTTATCGACAGTGTTATTCCTTATGCTTCTGACGACCCTACTCGCCATCATAGCCAGTAGAATTTTTGAGCATGAAGATTAAATGAGTCCAGGAGCTTGATCAGATAGGTTTGATTTTATTGTTAACCACTACGTTTTTCTAACAACGACAAATTTTCTTTGATCTCTCAAACGCTCTAAAATGCCTTTACCTTCAATGAATTTGAGTTAAGTCAGACTCAGAGGCAAATAAACATAGGTCGTCAGTTTCGGTCAAAAGCTTTTTCTCATACATCAATCTTTTTAAAGATGAATTTCAGAAAAGGAATGGCAGTGGCTTTTTCATTTGCGAAATGTCAATATTTAAAAATCAACCTGCGATATATGAAGAAATTCAGAGAAGTTAAATAACATTAACATGTTCATTATCAATGAATAACAAGATGGCATCAGAGTTGAAAATACTTCAACACTTATAGTCAACAAAGGGAGCTCCTTCTCTTGAAGTTAATTGGCAATGAGAACTTTATTGAAGTGATTATGAAAACAATTCTGATTCCTGTAGACTTTTCAGTCCCATCTTATCATGCTGTTGATTATGCGGCTGATCTAGCCAACGATCGTGGCTTCGAGCATATCATTCTGGTAGCCAACTGTATTGCCTCTCCGCTCCTTGAGCTGTGGAATTCACAGGGTGATGTTTATGAAGCCAGAAAAGAGATGAGGAGAACTAAATTTAGTTTGAATACGCAGCTTCTTAACCTGAAAGCCAGACTCGAAAAACGACTGCACCCCAATATCATAATCGATGTGAAACTTATGGAATGTTACAACATCAGCGCGATATGCAAGTTGGCTACCAAAGAAACAGTTGATTTAGTACTTATTGGAAGCAACAATTCCAAAATGGGAACCGAAAGCGTAATCGGAAACCAGATTATCAACATCTGTAAGACAATCACGGTACCTATTATGATCGTGCCGCCGGGGAGCAACTACCAGTCTATCACCCACGCGGTTGTGAGTTTTGATCATCAATCCTCAACCGAGGTTTATTATATGGATAGACTGAGGCACCTACAGCACAATAAGAATCCTACCCCCTCAGACAGAGCGAATCCTGGATACCATCCTGCAGCGATACTGCCGGAGAGCAAAAACTATGATTTACTAAATTCTATTTTAAAAAGCTTCCGATATTATCTCTACGAAAAGGAAGCATATGATCAACAGATTGGATTGATAAAATTTGCAGATTCATATTATTCGCAGCTTATAATCGCAATGCCTGGAAATGAGCGTTTTTTCTTTTCCCTAACCCACAGGCATATATCTGAAGAGCTGGTCGTGAATGGACACAAGCCGATGTTGGTTCTGGTGTAAAAAGAAAACGACTTCGGCCCATTTATTTTTTTCATTGCTGGCAACAAGGTCGCATATGCCTTAAACATGACTAAACAAAAAAGAATTTGCATTAAAAAAGGGAAGTCTCCTGATATCGGCAGCCATTCCCTACCCACTTAAGATAAATAAGAAAATGTCAAGAAAAGTAGCAGAACAATTGGTCGACATGCTGGCCAGAGCCGGGGTTAAAAGAATCTACGGCGTAACAGGCGACAGCCTTAATGAATTTAATGATGCGGTGAGAAAAAACCCGGACATTCAATGGATCCATGTGAGGCATGAAGAGGCCGGGGCATTTGCCGCTTCAGCAGAAGCGGAACTTACAGGTATTGGCTGTTGTGCAGGCAGCAGTGGACCAGGGCACGTTCATCTTTTGAATGGACTTTACGAGGCTCAGCGTTCCAGGTTCCCGGTAATTGCTATTGCAGCAACCTGTGCGAGCTCGGAATTTGGGACGGGATTTTTTCAGGAGACCAATACAACCCGCCTGTTTGATGATTGCAGCACTTACAATCAGATCGCAGTTACCGCGGCGCAGTTACCCAGAATGGCCCAGGCTGCAATTCAGCACGCTCTTTATACCAAAAGCGTATCTGTTTTAGGTCTTCCGGGTGATGTCGCGGGTGAGCAAGCAGTTGAGAATCCCGTTGAAGCTGGGGTTTATTTCCCTAAGGCATCTATTTTACCTGCAAAGGATGAAATAGATGCACTGGCTAAGCTTATCAACAGGCATTCCAAAATCTGCATCTTTGGTGGTATTGGAGCGGTAGATGCCCATCAGGAAATTGTCGCGCTAGCGGAAAAGCTAAAGGCCCCTGTCGGCTATTCATTCAGAGGTAAGATGAGCATTCAGCCTGATAATCCTTACGAGGTTGGAATGACAGGACTTTTAGGTTTGCCCTCGGCGTATCATAGCATGCACGAGAGCGATCTGATTTTACTACTCGGGACAGACTTCCCCTATACCGCCTTTTTACCAAAAGATAAAGTTATTGTGCAGGTAGATATCCGTCCTGAGATACTAGGACGCCGAGCCAAACTCGATATGGGATTGTATGGGGATGTGAAGACGACTTTACAGGCTCTAATTCCTTTACTGGATTTAAAACAAGACGCATCATTCCTGGAGGCGCAGCTCCATATTTATGCCAAGGTAAAAGATCATATGCGATCATATATGGCTGAAAAAGGCAAATATGATCTTATCCATCCCGAAGCGGTAGCAAATGCGCTGGATAGAATGGCAAGCGAGGATGCAATATTTACGGTTGATACAGGCATGTGCTGTGTATGGGGCGCGCGCTATATTACCCCGAATACCCAAAGGCTAATGATTGGATCATTTATTCATGGATCGATGGCCAATGCATTACCGCAGGCCATAGGCGCGGCGCTTTCATTTCCATCAAGACAGGTTGTGGCCTTCTGTGGGGATGGGGGCATCTCCATGTTACTAGGGGATCTTGCCACTATTAAGCAGTACAATTTACCTATAAAACTATTTGTATTCAACAACCGCTCGCTGGGAATGGTGAAGCTGGAAATGGAGGTCCAGGGTCTTGTTGATAATGAGACCGATATGCTTAATCCGGACTTTGCCATGGTTGCCGAAGCGATGGGTATAAAAGGGATAAGCATACATGATCCGGAAAACTTAGACTCATTGCTACAGGAGGCATTTTTATTCAAAGGCCCTGTTTTGGTGAATATATTTACTGATCCAAACGCCTTAGCCATGCCGCCGAAAGTCGATATTAAAATGATGGAAGGCATGGGGATATCGATGACGAAAATGATGCTTGGAGGGAAGTTTGAAGAAGTATTGGATACGGTCAAATCTAACTACAAACATCTTAAGGAAATGCTGGATTAGTTTACATAAATAAATAACGCCATGGACAATACTGATTTAAACAAAGGCAAAGATTCCTTAAAAAGAGCATTCATAATCTCATGGATTTTGGGACTTATCTTTTACTTTCTGGAATATGTTGCCAGGTCATCACCTGCGGTGATGATTCCCGAACTTTCTGCAAACCTAAAAATCAGCACCCTTGCTGTGAGCAGTGTTCTGGGCACCTATTATTATACCTATTCAGTGACGAGCCTGATCGCTGGAATATCATTGGACAGATTCGGTGCGCGTTATCCCATAACTATCGGGGTAGCGACACTCTGCCTGGGTTGCCTGATCTTTGCATCTCACAGTATTTTTCTGGGAGACCTTGGCAGGTTGTTGCAGGGGGCCGGTTCAGCATTTGCGTTCACTGGATGTGTTTATCTAGCCTCGCATGGCTTCGCTGCCAAATATCTGGCGACAGCTATCGGATTTACCCAGTGCGTTGGAATGCTGGGCGGCTCGGTCGGCCAGTTTGCAGTTGGACCGATGATCCACGGTGGGATTTCTGTTGGACTGTTCTGGCCAGGGATGGCCGTGCTCTGTGGAATTATCTGTGTATTGCTATACCTCACAGTTCCAAAAGAAAAGCCAAATCCGGAAAACAAAAAAAACATGGCTGGGATACTTATGCCCTACAAGATAGTTTTCAGCAATCCACAAAGCTATCTCAGCGGGATGATTTCGGGACTGCTCTTCGCCCCCACGACTATATTTGCAATGACCTGGGGAGTTGCCTTTCTACAGCATGATCGGATGTATAGTTATTCTAACGCTGTGTTGGTTTGTTCAATGGTACCTCTTGGCTGGGTAATAGGATGCCCACTAATCGGCTGGATATCGGACGTTATGGGGAAAAGAAAACCAGTAATTTCCTTAAGTATTTCCGTTATGATTCTTTGCTTCGCGCAGCTCATATATATGCCTCAGATGATCTCTCCGATAATTACTATGCTGCTTTTTGGAACCGCTTCCGGCGCAGCGATGATCCCCTACTCCATTATCAAGGAATCGAATCCAGATAAAGTCAAAGGTAGCGCGACCGGTGCGATAAATTTCATCACTTTCGGAATCACCGCTATCCTCGGACCTATTTTCTCCAGACTATACGGAAAGACCCTGGAAACCGGGATCGATCATGAAAAGCATTTCTCGGGCGCGGGAAATTTTATGTTAATCGTTATGGCTGCTGCCCTGATTGTCAGCCTGATTATTCATGAAACGGGTCAGAAAGCCGAACACGCCCAACGTTTATATAGGTCATAATTTATCTACTTAATTAAAACTAAGATGAAACGGTTAAGAAAAAAAATACTACTTGCAGCCATTTTTCTGATGGTCTGTTCAGCCGACGCGCTTGCTCAGGGTGGCTCTCCAACCTATGGTGATGGATTAAAAATCAAGCTCGACAGCACGGGAAAAAAATATATCAGGTTTTTGGTGTGGGCAGATTTTAGAGCTCGCTACACGGACCTAAATCCTGGCACTGCTGTAAATGGTATCGCTAAAGACAATATGCTGGATTTCGGCGTGAGACAATTCCGGCTTGCATTGTACAGCCAGTTGAGCCCGCGCTATCTTATCCTTGGAACTCTGGGGATCGACAATCAGTCCTTTTCAAGCGGAGGATCGGCCGGAGGGGGAAATACGGGTAATGGTGCTGGAACTTTCAACGGGACTCTGGGTAAAAAACCCTCTTTATATCTACATGAATTTTGGAATGAGTATACCGTAGTTCCAGAAAATGACTTCAAGACGCATAAGCATAACTTTGCCTCTCTTTATATCGGTGCTGGTTTACATTACTGGGTTGGAATCAGCCGAATGAGTTCATTGAGTTCATTTAACTTTCTTGCAGTTGATGCCCCGGTTTACAACTGGCCACTGATCGATAATTCTGATCAGTTAGGCCGTCAGATCGGTATCTATCTAAAAGGAAATATAGGGCCTGTTGCTTACAGATGGGCACTAAATAAGCCATTTACGGTCTTAAATCCGGCAGTTGCTTATCCGGCTAATGCGCCGGAAATAAATTACGCGGTCGATAATAACGCGAATGGCGATCTCTCCACTACGGGCTATGCGGCTTGGCAATTTTTAGAAAAAGAAAATACACTGGTACCGTATTCTACAGGAAGTTACGTGGGCACAAAAAAGGTTTTAAACATCGGAGCAGGATATTACTACTCCGCCAATGGTACCACTACACAGCTGGATAATACAGCGAGCTCGCCGCTTATCAATCATAATATAAAAATATGGGCCGCCGATATATTCGCAGATATTCCATGGGGAGGCAATCGGCTAAACTGGGCGTTTACGGGCTACAGTGTTTACTACCGGAATAATTTTGGACCTAATTATCTCAGGAACGGATCAATTATGAATGAAAATATCGGCCCAGCCAAGGGATATACAGGTACAGTATCGCAGGCTGGATTTGGCAACTCTGCACCGATCATAGGCACAGGGTCCTCATGGTTTACACAGGTCGGGCTCCTCCTTCCCAAGACGATATTCAAGACAGACGCGGTACGTTTTCAGCCATTTGCGGAATATAGTCTGCAAACATTTCAGCGATATGGCAACTCTAAATTTAGCTGGTGGAGTGCTGGAGGTAATATTTACCTTGATGGTCATCATGCAAAGATATCTTTCAAGTATCAAACCAGGCCGATCGTAGTACTCGATCGCCAGAATAGCTCCAAAGGAACGTATGTCATCGCAACACAGGTTTTTCTTTAGCACAGCAGTTTATGTGCAAAAAGAGGTTGTAGGAGCACCTGAAAAAGGTATTAACGGGATAATGCAGATAGCTAAAAAATTGAAAGGATAATTTTTTCAGCCCAAACAATTACATAGTGTGATCGATTTCTGAAAATTCCACTTAGTAAAAACTAAGATAAACAGAGGGATAATTCTTGATCCGTCTGTTTATCTATTTAGGAATTTCCCATTTATATTACACTTCCAAGTTCAGTTTTCCAATTATTATATTGCTCGGCTTAAAAGCACATCATCAGCAAGTCTTTGATTGGTCAAAATTTCTTCTGAAGTACAGACTTTTTTAGTGCTTTTTTTATTTCCCAAGGAATGTATTCACTGCTAAAAAAGGAGCGGTTAGTGTTGTTTTCCCCACGATAAGTCCCCCAACCACATCCTTATGGTTTCGAGAAATCGAAAAATAAATGTTATCTGATAATTTAGTCCTGTGATTATATCCAATCTACAAAATCCTACAACGGAAACTAATATTTACAGTTGATAAACTGGCTCTAAAGCGGCTGAGGAAAGGAAAGAATCGTTAATCATTTAATTGAAGAAAGGTTGAGAGGTAGAACGACAATTGCCGAACGAATAGCTTATCCCGAGCGTCCGGTATAATGGGGAGCTATGTTCTGAAAAACTTTCCGGCCCCTCATTTCTCGACCCAGCGTGTGCACTGCAATTACCCCCCTTGAGAAGCCGGTGCCGCTCACCAATAATATTGTGTACCTAGAAAATGAGGCTGCTGAGTTGATCTCACTCACTGGCTGATTGAAATCCCGGCGCCTTTTTAGAATCAATTAAAGGGCAAAATGATGCTTTTTTTGAATTTTTCATCACAAGATAAGTACCTGCTTAGAGCGATAGTTAAAGAAACAACCAAAACTTGAATTTGCCTTCTGAGCGCTATCCTTCCGTAATACCCAAGCCTACTGAGTTATCTAACATTAATGCTTTTATTGACCGAAATTAGGGGTATATTGAGGGTCTTTGTGAAGTTATAAATTCGATTCGCTCGGATTGGGTATAAAGTTGGTCTGTCAATCTTTTAGGTGCGGTTCCTTGAACGAGCCTGTAATCTGGTTTGAGGGTATTGCCCCGTAGAACAATGTTCACCACCTCGATACTTTTGATTTTGCCGTTTATAAGTCCGGGAAACCAAAATTTCTCATTGTCCTGATTCCAGGTAACGAAAGTGAACATTTCGCCCCCGCGATGGGCTCCGCCCTTCAAAGCACTTTCAAGAGCCGCCTGATTACCAAAAAGTATCGAAACAGTGCGAAGTTTCTTACTCACCGATGAGGTTATTGCCTTTTGTCCTTTCGAGTCAAAAACCACCCTTTTATCCTTAGTTGGTTTGCAGGATATGACCGTTAATATGATCGAAAATAATAATAGCTTGACTTTCATTTTGAGATGGGTTATTAATGTATGATTTTTTTGGAAGGAATGGCAGGCAAAGTGAACTGATTTAATTTGCTTTTTTCTCAACCGGGAGATCAAAAACATAACCGGTTTCTTTAACCAGTTTATGGCAATTGAAACATGCGGTAAGAGATGCGGAATTCTTTCCATAAGGCAGAAGTTTAGTGCCGTTGAAGCGTGCAAAACCCCAGCCCTTTGTATCCGGATACTTAACCTCATCCTTGACCATCCACTGGGTATTATTAAAAGTACCAGGACGGATGTTGCCTTCGCTGTCTTCAATGATGTTCCAAACAACTTTTACAATAACTGATCCGCTTGGGAATGGGTTAATGTTGCCTTCTTGGATAGCTCTGATAATAATATCATTTCCATAAACGATCCTCATGGTTCCGTTTTCAAGTCTCGTAGTGGCAACCATGACTTTCCAGTTTCTGTAGTCACCGTAATATCTAATCCCGTTTAGAGAAACCGGTGCAGGATCTGAGAATTTGTTGCCGGCCTGAAAGATTTTAAACTCCCTATCCGCTGCATTTACAGCCATGGTATCACCAGGCTTAGAGATGATAAATCGCTGGGCATATTGCTTTAAGATTTCAATATCTTTTTTATCTAATTTAGCTTCAGGATGTAGCCTGAGATAACTTGGAAGAGGCATTTTTTTATTTTCGGCCATATTTATCATCTCCCAAAACTTAACCTGCTGATCAGCTGTGGTTAAGTCGTTCCACTGGGAAAAATTGAACCTGGATCTGGCCGTTTTGATGTCGGATGCGACGATCCAGGAAACCGGGGCTAATTTATCAAACCACTTGAGCTTGGTTTGATTTGAATGGCAATCATAACAGCTTTTTTTAAGTATCTGAGCCACTGCCGGGCTAACCATAATTTCTGAGGTCACTGGCGGGTTTAGTACTTTAGGGGAAGTAAACTGGATACTTACCGCTATAAATAAAACTATTGCAAATAGCACCCAGAGCTTTTTGCCGATTTGTTTTTTTATGTGTTCCATGATTTTCTTGTTTTAAGAAATTTGTCCACTTGATCCTAGGCCAATGAAGACTCAAAAACTATGACCAAAGCGGATGCCAAATATTACTACCCTGATTATCAATTAATTGAAACCATAACACCAATTTCAAGGTAGCGGTATTTCACCAAGGGGCATCTCTAGGGTGAAATATCAAGATGAGGTGTCCGGTTTTCTGTATTTGGAAAAATTGAAAGTATCGTATTCTTCCATAATGAGGTTACAAAATGCACAGCTCAGCCGACTTCAGGTTTCAGTTCTTTCGTTTGTTTCATTAATTGAAAACTCTTGGAAGCAATTTAAAAGGCCTCTCGCTTTAATTAAACCAATTGTTCCAATTGCTAGTTTTCAGGGGTTTCAACTTAAAGGCAGTCCCACACTGGCCTGGTTGAAGGGGTGCGCAGGATTTATAGGTATTTTGAATCAGGCTCATAAATTAACCATATATGATTAACCAACCTAACTTTTGACGATATGGAAAGATTGACACAGGCAAGAAACAAGACAAAAACCTATTAATCAATTAGTTACAAACAGGCATGTAATTGGCTATTGAAACCGTAAGGATGCGATGTGAAATTTTATAAAGAGAGCCATCTCGATAATATTTAAGACATGAAAAATTTAACAAACAAAATCAGATTAATTATTGGCTTGCAAAACGAGGGCTACTACAACGATTTTAGGTTGAGTAATGAAACCTTACAATGTATTCAAAACGGCTCAATACTTAATGCCGATGATTTTGAGGTTGAGCGGGTTCATTTCCTTGCACTAGGGCTAAAAAATGAAAGTGCAGTTGTGATATATGCTATCGCATCTACACTTGATGGTAGCACAGGTATTCTCATGATACCATATTCGGTCTTCACTAAAGGCATCTCTATCCATCTGTGGTCAAAGCTTTCTGCAAAATTAACAATAAAAGATTCACCAAAACGGAGAGCCACCAAACGGCATAAAATTAACCACAGCAAAAAAGCTGTTGGGTTTTATCAGTCAATCTTACATTCGACCGGGCAAAAGCTCCTTTCATAAGACTCACAGTGGCAAATTTGATGTTGTGTAAAATGGACAATACTTAAGAGGCAACTTATGAAAAATAAAATGGTGCTAAAAGGAATCGAAGCCTATATAAATCAATTATTTCTGGAGCGATACCCGAGGAGTTTTCACTTTTATAATGGCAAGCATACCAAAAAACTGGTAGAGGAAGTACTCTACCTTATGGAGAAAAGCATGCTGTCCCCAGAAGAACAGTTTAGCCTTCAAATTGCTGCATGGTTCTTTGATATCGCTCAACTGGAATTTTGGCTGGATGAACAGCACAACACCAAAGGTTTAGCGGAGTTGATTGCTACTGCGGGAGTGGAAAAACCTCTGATCGATGGCATTGTAGATTTGCTTCCACCTAATTATCCGGCACAAGACCCGCTGAGCTTATCTGAGCAGCTCCTTTCTGATGCGATACGTTTCTACTGGTCGAGAAACTCTTATGATTTTTGGGTTGAAGCACTTCGTCAAGACACCCAGATTATGGAGGGAAGGACAATTTCTCACGAAGAATGGTTGGAACATTTGGCGATGTTCATGCAAAGCTGGATATTCCGACCCATACTACACCACCCATTCCGAGGCATAGTACACCAGTCATTCCGAGCCAAAGTGCACCAGTTTTTGTTGAGGTAATTAAATATTCCAAG
>NZ_JBHSBY010000102.1:0-22418 GCF_042650905.1 Pedobacter jamesrossensis
AAAGATCCATCCAAGGGCTCTCTAGTAACTAAAAGACTCAAGGCTGGATGGGACAATCAGTATCTATTGCAAGTGTTTAACCAAATTTAAGTGCGTTGACCCTGGTAAATCCATCTATTACAAGAAAGTATGGAGGTGAGGGTTTAGGACTTGTGATTTGTAGAAAGCTAGCCGAAATGACGGGTGGTGGAATTACTGCATTTAGCGAGAAAAATAAGGGTTCTGAATTTACATTAACGATACCTGTAGAATTAAATCAAACCAAACAACTCGCAAGTAATAAAAACACGCAAGTAATTAAACAAAATATTCCTGTTGCTGGAATGAATATTTAATTGCTGAGGATAATATTTTTAATCAGATTATAACTTCTAAAATGCTTCAAAAATCAGGTTATAAGTTTTCTGTTGCCAACAATGGTGCAGAAGCAGTATATAAAACTGAAAACGAATATTTTAACATCGTATTAATGGATATTCAAATGCCCGAAATGGATGGAGTTACTGCAACAATCGAAATTTTAAACCGTTACAAAACCAAAAACCTTGTTCCGCCCATAATAATTGGTTGTAGTGCAAATGCAATGGAAGAAGATAAAAAAAGTTGCCTAGCTGCTGGAATGAAAGACTTTTTAGCAAAACCTTTTACACTTGATGATTTGAGAACCATTATGATAAAATGGACCAAAACAGTAGAAAAAGAATATAGTTAATCAAACTTTAGTCAAAAAAATTCCTCTGCGTAACTTACATGCTTTTTATTAGTCTTTAGATTTACTTTTACAAAAATGTATCAGAAATTTAATTAATGAAAAGAAGAATTAATCTATTACCATTCGCAATTTTTACCGCTTTTTTTATTTTTTTTAACGCTTATGTACTTTCGGGATTAACTACAGTGATAAGCTCGAAAATTTTAATCACGATATTCTGGATTTTCGTAGTTACGATAAGCATTTCTATCCTTTACGCAATACAAAGAATGCGAGCCAAAGGAACTGATCTCTTTTTTACAATTGCTACTCACCTATTCTTAATTTTTTTCGTAGCGGAAGTAATTTTTGCTGTATTCTTACTCTTTGGAGACATCTACCGCTTAATTTTAAGTGTTTTTTCAAATTTCCAAACCGAAGGTTTTCATTGGGTAGCCAGAAGTGAATATTGGGTAGATTTTGCTTTGGCAATTTTTGGGTTAACTGTTATCTTATTTATTTATGGAATAACAAAAGGTAAATATGCGTATAGAGTTATAAAACACACATTATATTTTGATGATTTACCTGATGCTTTTGATGGCTTTAAATTAACGCAAATATCAGACGTGCATGCCGGAAGTTTTACAAATCCAAAAGCAGTACAGAAAGGTATTGATTTAATTAATGAGCAAAAAAGTGATCTTTTTGTTTTTACCGGAGATTTAGTTAATAATGCTGCATCCGAAATTGTTCCCTATATCGGGCATTTTTCGCAGATAAAGGCTCCTTTCGGACAATTCTCTATCTTAGGGAATCATGATTATGGTGATTATGTAAAATGGCCTACTGAAATTGATAAAATTAAAAACCTGCAACAGCTTAAAACCTATCATGCAGATTTAGGATTTAAACTTTTATTAGATGAGCATGTAGAACTCACAAAAAACGGTCAAAAAATCATCCTGGCAGGTGTAGAAAATTGGGGCATTGGTTTTGGCGAAAGAGGCGATTTAAAAAAGGCTTTACAAAATACTTTACCTAATGATTTCAAAATACTGCTTTCTCACGATCCATCGCATTGGGATGCACAGGTTAAAGAGTTCCCTTCAAAAATTCAACTTACACTCGCAGGCCACACTCATGGTATGCAATTCGGAATAGAAGCTTTCGGAATAAAGTGGAGTCCTGTAAAATATAGATATAAGCACTGGGCAGGCTTAAAATCCGAAAACAATAGATACCTAAATATTAACAGAGGTTTTGGATTCCTTGGTTTTTCTGGCAGAATTGGGATTTGGCCAGAAATTAGTGTAATAGAATTAAAAAGAAAATTGAATTAGTGATTTTGAAATTTCATCTCCTTATTTAAAAATTTTAGGAGAGCAATCTTTTTAATCTTCCTTACAACACTGTTTTTTTAATACTCTACAATTTAAAAATCCACAGGTTTTTTTAAGGAATTTTTAAAATTGGCAATGTAATATTGATTTATTTTTCCTTTTCTTTGATAAAGCAACTAACCCATCCCGTGTTAAAAATACAAAAAATAAAATGAGTAATATAGATTTAACAAATCGCTACAAATCAATGAATTATCGTCGTTGCGGAAAAAGTGGTTTAAAATTACCAGAGTTATCTCTTGGTCTATGGCACAATTTCGGACATGTAAACGTTCACGAAAACAGCAAAAGCCTCATCGCTACGGCCTTTAGTAAAGGCATAACTCATTTCGATTTAGCGAACAACTATGGGCCGCCGCCAGGATCTGCTGAAGAAACTTTTGGCAAAATATTAAATGAAAACTTTAAAAGCTATCGCGATGAAATGATTATTTCATCGAAAGCTGGTTATACCATGTGGGATGGACCTTATGGAGACTGGGGTTCAAAAAAATATTTAGTTTCGAGTTTAGACCAAAGTTTAAAGCGAATGAAATTAGATTACGTAGATATTTTCTATCATCATCGCCCTGACCCAGAAACACCTTTAGAAGAAACAATGGCTGCGTTAAGCTTAATCGTTCAGCAAGGCAAGGCTCTGTATGTTGGTATTTCTAATTACCAGGCAGATGAAGCCACAAAAGCGTTTAAATTGTTAAAAGAAATGGGTACACCGTGTTTAATTCATCAACCAAAATATTCGATGTTCGAACGTTGGGTTGAAGATGGTTTACTCGATGTTTTACAAGAAAACGGCGTAGGCTGTATCCCTTTCTCACCTTTGGCTCAAGGCCTGTTAACGGATAAATATTTGCATGGCATTCCTGCTGATTCGAGAGTAGCAACGAGTGGTGTATTTTTAAACGAAAGCAATTTAACGTCAGAAAAACTTTCTAAAATTGCAAAATTGAATGAAGTAGCAAATACTAGAAACCAAAAGTTGGCACACATGGCAATAGCCTGGTTGCTTAAAGATGAACGTGTAACTTCAGTATTAATTGGTGCAAGCAAGCCTGAACAAATAACAGATTCTATAAAAGCTTTAGATAATACGAGGTTCGATAAAGAAGAACTAGATAAAATTGATAATATTTTAGCTGGCTAAGTTTAAATCTTAAAAATAAATTCCTCGAAAAACATTTAACTTTTGAGGAATTTATTTAAATCTTCAATTTGCATTGTTAAATATTTTTTAAAAAAATATAATTTTTAAAACCAAAGGATATAAATGTTTGTTTAATGGCTAAATAAAGACCTATTTTTATGATGAGCCAACAATTTACACCTGATTTTAACGATGAGTTTATAGTAGTTGCCGATGAGCAAGACCGAAAATATTGGGCTGCGAGATTAGGTGTTAGTATTGAAACACTAAAATCGGCGATAAGAGCCTGCAAAAGCACAACACTTCACTGCGTAAAAAATTACTTAAACGAGAGTGGAAAAATAGCTATTCAAACTTAATTCTAATTAACTTTTTTTCTCTTAAGCAATATCTTCTTCAGGAAATTCTTCTCTGAGCTTTTCAATTACTTTATTAATTATTGTTTCAGTCTGGTTTAAGGCCACTGGCAGTACAGAAGCATCTAAATTTTCTCTACCTATAGTCTCTATATCTCTAATCGTTTTTAGTAGAGGAAATATACTTAGATTATCTACACTAGATTTTAGTTTATGCGCAATTAACCCCATTTGCTCTAAATCATTTGCATGATAAGCATCAATCATTTCTTTGACTGTAATTGGGGTTTGCTCACAAAACATATCCACCATTTTCTTCACAAAAGCCTCACGGCCTTTACTAATGGTTCTTAGTCCTGCTAAATCATACAGTTCTTCTCCACTAGCTTCATTTTCTACAAACTGCATTATCTCTGTATCTGCTTGATTTTCAGAATCTAAAGTAATCCATTTATCTATTGTTTTTAAAAATTGTTCTTCGTTTATAGGCTTAGTAATATAATCGTTCATTCCAGAAGCTAAGCATTTCTCTCTTTCTCCTTTAATTGCCGATGCCGTTAAGGCAATAATTGGAATATCGTTTCCACTCTTTCTTATCTGTTTTGTAGCCTCATAACCATTCATAACAGGCATCTGAATATCCATTAGAATAACATCAAATGTTTCTCTCGAAATCATTTCGAGGGCAATTTCCCCATTTTCTGCAACCATTACAGTAGCACCAAAATCTAACAGAAGTATAGAAGCAACTAACCGATTTAAATCATTATCATCGGTAACCAAAATCTTCCTTCCAATTAAAAAGTCTTCACTAAACTGAGTTTCAACCTTTTCAGGCATGTCGGCACTAACACCTTTAGGAAACTCAACAACAAACGAAATGGTCGAACCTACTCCCTTAACACTTTCAACAGAAATTTCGCCACCCATTTGCTCTACTAGCTCCTTGCAAATGCTCATACCTAAGCCTGTACCACCATACTTACGACTTACAGATTCATATTCCTGACTAAATTTTTCAAAGAGATGTTTTACAAAGGATTCATCCATTCCAATTCCGGTATCCTTAACAGATATTTGAATGACTTGCGAATTTGGTTTATCGGTTACTACATGGCAATTTAAATCGACAGATCCTTTTTCTGTAAATTTAACTGCATTAGTCATTAGATTTAGTAAAATCTGATTTAAGCGATAAGGATCGCCAATTAATACCTTAGCAATGTTTCCATCGAAGTAGAAATTATTAAGGTCTAATCCTTTCTCTTCTCCTTTATGCGTAATAACCTGCATGGCATTTTGAAGCACATCAATCAGATTAAAGCCAATATTTTCTAAACTTAATTTACCTGCATCGATTTTAGACAAATCGAGCACATCATTAATAATTACCAATAAGCTTTTTGATGCGGTATGTATCGTTTCTAAATAAAACTCTTGTTGCGGCTCTAGAGTGGTTTTAGCAAGCTGATTGGCCATACTCATAATTGCATTCATCGGGGTTCGTATTTCATGGCTCATATTTGCCAGGAAAATTTCCTTAGAATGGGCAGATTGCTCGGCTTCAATTCTTGATTCGACTAATTCAATCTCCTGAACTTTTTGGTCGGTTACATCTAGATGAATACCAATAGAACCAACCAACTCAGATTTATCATTATAACGCGGTGCACCACTTACTAGCCACCACTTTCTGTCTCCATTTTTATCTTTAGTTTCAACTTCATAAGCATCTGCAAGTCCTTTTTCGCGGTTTTTCCACATCTCCTTCTCTAAATCAGAGCTATCGTTGAAAAGAAATAAATCGGCCGATTTTTGTCCAATTAACTCAGGCATAGAATAACCACTCATATAGCAGAAACTATTATTAGCATACGTTATTTTGCCTTCATTATCAACTTCTAATAAGCCGAGTTTCATATTGGCTAAAATACTTCTGTATTTCTCTTCATTAATCCTTAACGATTCTTCAACACTCTTTCTTTCGGTAATATCAGACATAAAACCTGTAAAAACCTTCGCATTGTTTTGATCGGTATATGAATAGGAAGAATGAACGGCATACCACCTTGTATTTATCCCTGGTATGGTAATTTCAGATTCATCGTAAAAAGGTTGAAGCGTTTTTCTACTATGTTGTTGCTTTTCATTAATTCTCTCTTGGTCTGCAGGTGCTATATATTTCTGATTCCAGAATTCATCTGCAGTAATACCAAAAACACGTTTTATGGCTGGGCTAATATACCTTAACCCATCGGTTCCATCATCCCTATATTCATACTCGTAAATTACTCCCGGAATGTTTTCAGATAATGATTTAAATTGTTTTACACGTTGTTCTAACTCTTGTTCCGTTCTTTTAATAGGAGTAATATCAGTATGGGTACCAACAACACGAAGTGGCCGACCAGTTTCGTCTTTTTCTATAACAACACCACGATCCAACACCCATTTTATATCACCATTTTTATGAATAATGCGGTACTCCTCATTATGAGAATCGATTTTACCCCTACGATAATTTTTAAAGTTAGAGAGCAGTAAATGAAAATCATCTTTGTGAACTTTATCCCACCAGTTTGATTCCCCTTGCCCGAGTTCGTTTTCAGAATAGCCCCAGAATTCGTTATTTGTTTTTGAGAAAAAAGTTTTCCCTGTCAAGAAATCATGCTCCCAAACATTGCCGATTTTTTCAAGTGCTACTCTAAACCGGTTCTCTGATTCTTTTAGTCTTTCTTGCGATTCTTTTTCTCTTGTAATGTCTTCTATCAATGCAAAAAAACCAGTTACCTCTCCATTTTGATTATGAATTGGCTGGCCTTTGATTCTGGCCCAATAAGGCACTCCAGATTTCGAATAATTATAAATATCGGCGTTAAAAGAATCACCTTTAGATACCTGTGCATTTAAATAATCTAATGTTTTTTGACTGGTGCCTGGTCCATGTAAAAGATGCTCTGGCTTTCTACCAATAGCTTCATCAAATGAATAACCAGTCATTGTGGTAAAACTTTGATTTACCCACGTAATTATATCATTATTATCCGTTATAATTACAGTGTTAGTATTTACCTCAGCAATTTGTGATAAAATAAGCAATTGCTCTTTCTGCTCTTTAGTAGTCCGTTCGAAATTTGGTTCTGCTATTTCTAAACTATTAACCGATGAGCCGGCAAACAGAAAGTGATTTTCTTCTTCTAAAAATTCGAAATTTCCAGATATCAATTTGCCTAATTCATTTTTAAGAATTAGATTGATAAATTGGCCACTGATAGATTTCAAGGTTAAATAATCAATCGATTGGTTATTTAACTCGACGATATTAAAATTTTCAGAAAAAGATTTATAATTAAGGTTTTGATTTATTTTTTCCAAACCAGCACCATACGATTCTATAACTAAATCTTTATTAATAATAATAAAAAAAGGAAATAATCGGTTTAATTGATTTTGGTTAAAGGAAAATACAGATGCACTCATATTTTTCAACGATAATTTAGTGGTTCAAAGTTTCGAGGCCTTGAGAGAGCTTTTAATTTAGTAGATGATAGTGTTGCCTGTTTTAATTGGCAATTAAATATTTCCTTGCTCCTATTTTTGATACAAACTTTATATTTTAAGGAGATAAAGAAAATTAAAGATATGGGTTTAAATTTAAATATATATATAGACTAATATTTTTCCTACTATTAAGTTGTAGATTTTGAATTTTGTTTGCATTTCATCTAAAAAAAGTAAGAAAAATCCCCACCCCACATAATGTGGGGCAAAAAAGATGAGCTTTCGTCAAAAAAATATTTTTTTTAAATTATATGTCACCAAATCAATTTGTAATTAGATACCTTTTTTATATCATTGCACAATGATATAAAGTTGATTTTAAACCTTTTTATTATTGATATACTGCTCAATATCATAAGAAAATTAATAACTACAACTAAATACCAGTTAATTGGCTAGATATTTGCTTTTTGATTAATCATACCCCAAACAGTTGAATGAAATCTACAATTACTACTATTCTTAAAATAACATTTAAGTTATTACAAAAATTTTCTTTTGTTTGTATTCAAAAATTATTATATTTCTTTGATAAACATGCTACAAAAAATGTCAAACTAAGTTTAATGGGCTATACAAATTAATCAGAAATCAAATATTTACAAGTTTAAAAAACCTATCAACAGTTTTAAGTTATTTAGGAGCTGTAGTTTAACATAACCCGCAAAATGAATTTATCAGGCACACGTTCAATCAAAATTTTGATAGTTGAGGATGACGTATTTATGCAGGCAATACTGGAAGAAATCTTAAGTTCTACTTATAATATTGAAATTAGATCGAATAGTTTGGATGCTTTATCTTATTTACAAAACGGTAATATTCCTGATTTGATTATAGCTGATTTAAATACGCCAAAACTTAATGGTTTGCAATTAATTGAACAAGTTAAAGTGAGTGATTTTTTTAATTCTGTTCCCATCATGATTTTATCAGGAGAAGAAAGTTCGGAAAAAAGAATTAAATGTTTAGATGCTGGAGCAGATGATTTTATAGTAAAACCTTTTAATCCGGCAGAATTAGAAGCAAGAATTAGAGTTGTGTTAAGACGTATGGGAAAATTGAGCGCTTAATTATGAGTGAAGAAATTTACGTCGACCCAGGAACACCAATAATAGCTCTTTTAGGGTTCGAAGATTCATTTGCTTCAATGTTTGCAGATTGCGACTTCGAAGACAAAGAGCTCGTTCATTTCGAAAATGGAATGAAAATGGCTACCGCTTGGGTTGAACAAAATCTGCAAATTGTTGCTATAATTTCTTACAGTGAAATTATGGCCCCTGCTGGTTTAGCTTTAGTAGAAACCTTAAAAAAGAAAGAACTTCCTTTAGTACCATTTTTCTTAGTGGTAAACTATTTTAATCCTAACCTTAGAAAACTTGCACTTTCAGCAGGAATTTCTGATGTATTTAGAATTCCATTAAAAGTTCATAGAATTGAAAATCGTGTCAACTTTCTTATTAAAAATTGGAATGAATTAAAAGATAATATTACGCCCAATGTACCACCAATAAAAAATATAGGATTTGCAAAAAGAGTATTCGATGTTTTCTTTGCCGGTTTAGCTCTTTTCATGCTTTCCCCATTATTTTTAATTATATACATATTGATAAAAATAGAGTCAGAAGGCCCTGTTTTTTACTACTCTTTACGTGCCGGAACTGGTTTCAAGGTTTTTAAATTCTATAAATTCAGGTCGATGTTTGTTAATGCAGACCAGCGTATTAAAGATTTAAAGCACTTAAATCAATATGACATTGATGCTGTTAAACAAGAAGATAATATTATTAAAGAAAGTCTTTGTAATCAATGTGCTGCAGAAGGCAAATGCCAATATCCACTCTACGCAGATAACATTCAATGGTGTGAAAAGGATTTTAAGTATTCCAAAATGAATTCGGGTTCTGCCTTCTTTAAAATTAAGAACGACCCTAGAATTACTAAAGTTGGTAATTTTATAAGAAATACAAGTATTGATGAGCTTCCTCAGCTTTGGAATGTAATTATTGGCGATATGAGCATTGTTGGAAACAGACCGTTACCACTATATGAAGCCGAAAAATTAACCACTGATAAATATGTTTTGCGCTTTGCAGCACCGGCAGGTATTACTGGCTTGTGGCAGGTAGAGAAGCGTGGAAAAGGCGATATGAGCGAAGATGAAAGATTAATGCTGGATAATACTTATGCAAAAAATCAAAGTTTTACTAACGATATCAAACTGATTCTAAAAACGATTCCGGCATTACTTCAAAAAGAAAATGTTTAGATCATTTCTTGCATAGCCCATTAAATCGCCTAATCTTTAAGTTAAGATTAGTTCTCAAAGCTATTTGTAAATGCGAAAGGTAACTCTTTATCAAAATCTATTTGAATCTGTTGCTAGTGAAATATCAATGGCAACTAAGCCTTCAGGTTTTAATTCTATATCAAAATATACCTTAACATCTTTTAAATTGTAGAAAAAAGACGTCCCGAGGTTAAAGGGAATCTCTTGATTATTTTCATCTGTAATTATACCAGATCCTTCCTCATTAATTGAAGTTATTTTGCCTTTTCTCAGCATTAGTTAATAAGTTGTAAACACCAAACAATAGGTTTAGCAATTATATGAATTTTTGTATAATTAATTCGTATAATTTAGAATACAATTTACGATTTATTTGATTAAAAAATTACCATCAAAAAAAGGCAGAAGTTTACCCCCCCCTGCCTTAACCAAACCAACTGAAAAATTAAATTTATTTTTTTGTAACCTTAAATTCCGTTCTTCTATTTTTTGCTCGCCCTTCAGGATTATCTTTCCCATTTTTTAGCCTATTAGGAGCAACAGGCGTAGATTCTCCATAGCCCTTAGAGGTTAATCTGCTAGCTGAAATATTTTTACTTATAAGATAATCTACACATGATTTAGCTCTCCTTTCAGACAAATCTTGATTATAAACATCAGCCCCAATATCATCTGTATGTGCACTTAACTCTATCTCCATCTCTGGGTTATCATCCATAATAGTTATTAATGCATCTAAAACTTTTTTCGAAGAGTTGGTTAATTCAGCGCTATTAAACTCATAATAAATATTATCAAGCACAATCGGAACGTTAATTTTAAAGGAATTTAAACAATAATCCATATACATTAATGTATCTGCCTTAGCTATCTCTTCATAGGTGTAATTTTTGCTTAAGGCAAAGTAGTTATCCTTCGTCATGTTAAGTTTCACAGGTCTTCTGCTATCCATTTTAAACTCATATCTTCCTGTATTGTCTGTAATGATATTGTTCTCATTTTCCTGGTCGAGCATCTTAACGTTAACACCATTTAAAGGTTTTTTCGTTTTACAATCGGTAATTATGCCCGAAACAGAAATATATTCTCTCTTAACCTCAAAAACTTCTAAACAACATGATGATTCCCGATCTGAACTGATATAAGCTTTACTACCATCAGCATTTATTGGAGAAAAATAAATATCATCTTTTGAAGAATTAAAAGGATAACCCATATTCTTCGGTGTGGTCCAGTTTATCAAGTTACCCTCCGATTCGAAAAAATCTAATCCACCAAAACCAACTCTTCCATCGGTACTAAATAATATTTTTTTGGTTTGACTATTATAATAAGGTGCTTTCTCATCAGCCTCTGTATTAATTTCTGCCCCAAGGTTAACAGGCTGGCCTAAAGAGCCGTCGGTTCTTATAGCCGAATACCACAAATCATATTTCCCGTAACCACCAACTCTATCAGATGAAAAAATCAGGAATTTACCATCACCCGTTACAAAAGGTTGTGCCGAGTTAAAATCTTTACTATTAATTTGAAGTCCGAGCGGCTGTGGATTTGTCCACTTATCATCTATTTTAGAGACAGAATATATTTCATACTTCTGTTTGTCTTTCCAAGCCGTAAAATAAGCTACATTACCTTCGGGGTTAAAGCTTACTGCAGCAAATTCCATATCCTTTGGTAAATTTAAATCAATTATTTTAACGGCAATTTCTGTTTCGAGCAATCCGTTTTTAACGCTGTAAATATTATTAATAAATGGATTTGCTTTTGTAGAAACTTGAGTTTCGCCATTTATCGTTTTAATAATATCAGGTTTGCCCGAAACGGCAACAGGTCTCGATGATGTAAAATAAAAGTCGTTACCACTTTTAACCGGTGCATAGTTAGAGCCTAATCCATTAACATTATTTGGTAATTTCTTTATCTGAACCAATCTTGGATACCTCATTTCTTTTATTGCAAACTTGCAGGAAAGAATTTCCAGATTTGCCGTTTTTACAAATTCATCTGTTTTATTTTTTTGAATAAATTCTTCGAAAGCGATTATTGCCTGCTGAAATTTTTTGTTTGCCCTTAAACTCTCTCCATAGTAAAATAAAGCTCTTTTATATTTAGGATTACTAAAAGTACTTGCTACTGCATAATACTTTTCTGCCTCCGTATACTCCCTGTACATTCTACTAGATTCGGCAAGGTTATATAAAGAACCCTCATAATCTTCAATTAATTTTTCATCGCGGTTTGCCTTTTTTTCTTTTCCGTAAGGAATAACAATCTGGGTACTATCTGAAGAAATTTTGAGGGCTTTTTTATAAAATGAAGCTGCCGCATAATAATCTTTATTTTGAAAATAAACATCAGCTACTTTTTTATAGTTAGCCACATATTGCGCTTTAACAGCTGTACAACCCACAACAACAAGAAAGAGGATTAATTTTTTCATAATAAATAATTATAAACGAGGACAGAAAAAGTTTGGACCAATTATACCATTACGGCCAATTAAAGAAATAGATAACTCTAACCCGCCATTGCTATTCGAAGCACGTTGAAATGTTGAAGTATTTACATCGTAGCTTAAACCAAAAACCATATTTTTAAATTGCAAGCCTACAAATGCTATAGCTGCATCTTTAACACGATAGTTACCACCAAATAAAACATTAGACTGATTATTAACCATTAATTGAGCATAAGCACCAACAGAAATCTCGTTCGTATTACCTTGGTACATTACTAACGCATTAGGAACTAAATCCAAAATCTCAGAAGCCCTTATTCTTGCACCACCATGCCCTGTAAAACGAATTGGTGTACGCGAGCTGTTATCAGAAAAACGTTCTATTGGCCGGTTTAAATGAGCAGCGCTTGCACCAAAAAAAACATTAACATTTTGGTTAGGATTACCATCGAAATACATAATACCTGCATTAATATCGGGTACAAAAGATGATGTTGATGAAAAGCTTTCGCCACTTAGCATACCACCATCATAGCCTGTTATTGGGTTAAATTGGTTACCAAAGCGACCTTGAGACAAATCAAAGCTTCTATTAACGAAACCTGCCTGCAAACCAAAACTTATCATCTGTAATCCTTCCAAACCAAATCTTAAACGATAAGAACCCGAAACTAAAGCTGTTAAATAATTAAAATTTAATTCTCCCGCTCTTTGGTTTAAGATTGTAGCGCCAAATGCAAAATTCTTGGTTGGCGCTACGTCAAAAGATGCGCCTCCAGTTAAAAACGAATTAGACAATGCGCCCCATTGTTGCTTAAAATTAACTGATGCCCTATAATCGCCATCAATTACTCCCGTTAAGGCAGGATTTAACCACAAAGGATAGGCATAATATTGAGAAAAATGCGGGTCAGTTTGTGCCTTGGTACTTATTGCCGTAATACTTAAAATCAGTATTGCTAAGTATATTTTCAATGTTGATAGAATTTTCATGGGATGTAGTTTATAGCTGTAAATTATACCTGTTAATTATCTGATTAAGGTTATAGTACCTTTTTTAACCACTGTTGTTCCGTCTGATGATTCTGCCTCAATCATATAAACATATACACCACTTGGCTGCGCAATTCCTTTATAAGTACCATCCCATCCTGTTGTAGTTGAATTTACCTGGAAAATAAGTTGTCCCCATTGCGTATAAATATTCATTTTAACAGAAACTATGGTAGTTCCGTACGCCAGGAACACATCGTTTTTACCATCGTTATTTGGGGTAAATACATTAGGAATATATATCTGATTACCAAGTGGATTAGCTGCTTTTCCGGTTGTAGTTGTCGAATTTGCACTTGTTTGGCAACCAAGTTGGCCTAGTGCCCTAACCAATAGCGTAACACTTTGATCGGGTTTTAAGCCAGAAATCAAATGACTTGTTGCACCAGTAGGTACTTGCCAGTTCGCACCGCCATTTGTTGATATTTCATAGCCCAAAGCACCAGTAACAGCATTCCACACAAACGTTACACTATTTTGGGTAGTGGTTTCAACTTTAACAATAGGTATTGCCAAAACAGGCAATATCGTTATGGTAACGGGAGTTCTTGATGCACTTGCACAACCCGAAGCATTAACACTTTCAACATAGAAAATAGTTGTTGCCGTTAATGTTGGTGTTACAAAAGTATTTCCTTGTGCTAAAGAACTACCTCCTGAGCTTGCAGCATACCACCTGTAAGTTAATGTCGGATCAGGTGAAGTAACATTTAAAACAGTAGTGCTACCAGAGCAAATTGTACCACTTGTAGCACTAATTAAGCTCGGCGCAGCAGGAATAGGTAAAATTGTAACCTGAATTACTCTCGCATTTGCTGGAGAATTTTCGCATTTATTATCACCTCTTACGGTAACATAATATGTTGTATTACTGTTTAATGCGGCTGTTGTAAATACTGATCCTACGAAAGATATATTTGTTAGGGCTGCATCACTGTACCAAGTAAATATTGGGTTAATCACGGTTGTTGAGGATGCCGATAAAGTTGCAGAAGAGCTAGTACACACAGCAGTATTTCCACTCACGATTATATCGGTTGTAATAGCTAATGAATTTACTGTAACCGTTACAAGCTTAGCATCTGCGGCTGCATTTTCACATTTATTTGTTCCTTTAACAGTTACATAAAAATTAGTTGTGCTTGCAACGTTAACATTATAAAATGGGCCTGTAAACACGGGAACAGTTAAAGAGGCATCACTATACCAGGTAAATACTGGTTGTGTAACCGTTAAACTTGATGCCATAAGCGTAACTGATGAACCAGAACATATTTTTTCACTGTTAAGCGTAATATCTGCCGCAGTTGCATACTCTTTAACGATTATCGTAACAATTTTAGCGTTCGCTGGAGTATTAGCACAACTATTATCTCCTCTTACCGCAACATAATAAGTTGTTGTTGCGTTTAAAGCTGGCGTTGTGAACGATGCTCCTGAATAAGCAATGTTAGTTAGTGCAGCATCACTATACCAGGTAAACACAGGATTATTAACGGTTATTGATGAGGCTGATAAAGCTACTGTAGAGTTTTTGCAAACTGAAAGTGAACCACTTACGTTAATATCGCCTGCTGTTGATAATGGATTAGTATTTACGGTTACAGTTTTTGCTGTAGCAGGGGTATTTTCACATCTTCCATCACCTTTAACAGTAACGTAGTAGGTTGTTGGAGCAGTTAAAGCTGGTGTTGTAAACGATGCTCCTGAATAAGCAATTGTAGTTAGTGCAGCATCGCTATACCAAGTAAACACAGGATTACTAATAGTAGAGCTAGCAACAAGCACAGTTGATGAACCAGCACAAAGTGTAGTCAATCCAGATACATTAACATCTGTAGCAACCGCTACTGGGTTAATAAGAATATTTACCATTGCTGCATTGCCAAAACCATTTGCGCAACGATTATCTCCACTTACTGTAACATAATATGTTGTATTCGAATTTATTTGAGGTGTGAAGGTAGCACCAGTATTTACCACGTTAGTTAACGCAGCATCACTATACCAAATAAAAGTTGGATTGGTAACCGTTAAACTACTAGCTGTTAGCGATGCCACTCCTGCGCTACATAAGTTTGTTGTTCCTGTAATTTGAATATCAGATGCTATTGCATTTTGATTAACAGTTATAGTAACTGGTGTTCTGCTAGAATTAATACAACCAGAGCCAATTTGTGCCTCTACATAATATGTATAAGTTCCAGGCTGCAAATTTGAAGCAGTTGTAAAAATACTATTATTGCTAACCAATAAATTACCCCCTGTAGCTGCATCGTACCAATTATAAATAATGCCTGCAACTGGCTGAACACTTAAAACTATAGGAGAATTTATACAGGTTGATGTAGGGTTTGTATTAGTAGGTATTGGGGCTGAAGGCGGTGCTGTTATGGTTACGGCAACTTTTACTTTTGCTGATTCACATCCATTATTTCCAGTAGCAGAAACAAAGAAATCGTAGGTTCCAACACCTAAAAGTGGGTCTGTTAAGAATGTAGTTCCATCTTTACCAGCTTGATAAACATTACCTTGATACCATTTGTACGTTGTATTTGGCTTTGGATTATTAACACTTAAAACAGCCGAAGAGCCAGCACAACTACTTGCAGTTATTGCACTTACTTCAGGAGCCATAATAGATCGCTGCGCATAGTCAAAATTGATAGATGTTAATACGCCAACCAGGCCTGAGCTTAAACTTAGTTCAACACCATCCAATTGTTTCGTAGGTATAAACACAAGTGTAGCTTCACTTCCATCACTAGCTAGTTCTAATTGAATTAAAGGATTATTTAGTGTAACGGCGTCTAAATTTGAATTAAGACCATTATAGGTTGTTAAGCTTATATTAGGTAATACTGCTGCAGATAATAAATTGCCTGGCGATGAAATTTTAATTCTTAACGTATCGCCAATATTTGACAAACCACCAGAAAAGCCTAAACGATGGTAAACTGAAGTACTTATATCTGCAGATATAAATAATATTGAACCAGTATTAACATCATTATCAATAGCTGCTCCTGCATTATAAACACCTGATATTGAATTATTCACGCTGGCAGCTAGTATTGTATTGGCAAAACCGCATGGTGCGGTACCTGGGGTTATCGGCGTTACTGTTACATTAACTTCTGCAATTGCAGAAATACCGCAACCTGCAACTGTTGCAGTTACATAATATTTTGTATTAGAAGTTAAAGCTGGCGTTAAAAACGTTGCACCAGTTTCAACCAAATTATTTAATGTGATATCACTATACCATTTAATTTCAGCACCGAAAATTGAGGATGTCGCTGTAAGCAGGGCTTGCGAACCAGAAACAATTGTAGCAGATGCAGGAGTTAGGATAGGTGCATCAGGTGCGGTGCCAATATTTACTGTCGCTGTAGCTCTCGCCGATGCTAAACCGCAGTTATTTGCAGCTTCTAACTGGTAGGTAGTGTTTGATAAAGGCGTAACAGTTAAAGTAGTACCATTTGGTCCTGCCGAATTACCCAAAGCATCATACCATTTATAAATAACTCCATTTACTGGGTTTTTAACCTGCAGAATAATTGCGGTCCCCGAACAAGCATTAACCGTTGGCAATAATAATTCTGGTAAAGCTGGTATTGGTTCAACTATTACATCAACTTCAGTTTTTGCACTTATACACCCCGAAGATGAAACTATTGCTACATAGAATTTAGCACTTGCGGTTAACGCTGGCGTTGTAAAATTAGCTCCATCAAAAACTGCATTCTGCGCTTCGTCGAACCATCTGTATGTAGTTGTTCCAACCGGATTTAGTACCTGAAGTGTTGCTGTTGAATTTGCGCAAACATTAACACTAGATGATGCAACTTCTGGTGTCAACAGGCTGCGCTGCATATAATTTAGGTTTACAGAAGTTAATGCGCTAACAACTCCTGAATTTAAACGAAGTTCTGCTCCATCGAAAGCTGCCGATGGTATTAAAGTTATTAATGCTTGTGTATTTGCGCTCAATAACTGTACGTTAAGCAAATTACTATTCAATAGTGTTGCATCATTATTAGATGTTGCTCCATTATAGGTTGTTATTGAGATATTACCTAAAACACTAGCAGATAAAATACGCTGAGGAAAAGATACTAAAACCCTTAATGTATCTCCAACCCTGGATAAACCATTGAAATACAGAGACTGATATACTGAAGCTCCAATTACCCCAACAGGCATAACCAGCGAGGAAGCTGTTTGTGCATCGTTATCAACTGCAAGGCCAGGATTAAATACATTAGCAAGTAAAGCAACTCCTGTTACCCCATTTATTTGAGCAGATGCAACTTCGCAAGGTATTGCAATTGGCGTATCTGTTCCGGTAACGGTAATCGTTACTTGTACACGAGTAGAAGAAGCACAGCCCAAAGCAGAAATAGATTCTACATAGTAGGTTGTAGTTGTAGTTAAAGGTTGCGTTACAAACGTTTCCCCTGTATAAACTGGAGTTGTTCCAGCTGGCGAATCGTACCAATTAAAAGTTACTCCAGTTTCTGATGAGCTAGCACTAAGAGTAGCGGTTTGACCAGAATTTACAGTTAAAGAAGACGCAGCAACTGTTGGTATTGCTGGTAATGGGTTAACATTAACAGTGGCCGTAACTCTGCTGCTACTTACACAACTTCCATTGGCAGCTTCTAAATAATATGTTGCAGTACTAGTTAACGGGATTGTTGTAAATAGGCTACCTGTAAAAATTGGCGTCCCCCCTGTTGATGCAGCGTACCAGTTATAAGTTACGCTTGGATCAGGATTGCTAACAGATAATGTAGCCGCAGCGCCTGAACAAACATTTGCAATTGGAGCTAAAACAGGAGTTGAAATTACAGGAATTACCGTAACCACAACAGGTATTCTATCTGTATTGGCACAATTACCTTTAACAACTTCGATATAGTAAGTTGATGTTGTAGTTAAATTTGTTGTAGTAAACGTCTCTCCTGATGCAACAAGATTCCCACCTGTTGGTGCATCGTACCATCTTAAGCTTGTGCCTCCATTTGCTGTTGCAGATAATGTTGCCGTTGTACCTGAACAAATAGTTTGAGATCCACTTGTAATGGTTGGACCTGGATAAACAACAGTGGCTCCATAAATATCTAAGCTGCTAATTGCAGATACTAATCCACCAAAACGAAGTTCTACCCTATCAAAAATACCACCTGCCAGAAGTGTTGCTTTAAATCTTGTTCCACCTAACAAGGCTAACCTTAAAACAGATGAATTTAATTGATAGCTACCAACTAATGTTGTACCATTTAACACATTAACAGTAATGTTGCCCAATACAGATAAATCTAAAAGTCCGGTTGGTAACCCCAAATCTAAACGGATGCTATCTGTTGCAGCGCCAAAAGAAGGAAATATTAATTGCTGATAACCAGTTGATAAAGCCCCTACAGCCAATGAAATTCTTGTAAAATTATTAGGATTAGAATCGGTTGAGTTACCTGCTCCAGTAATGCCACATAGTAAACATATCCCTGTAATACCAGTATTTTGCGTATTTGCTGCATTACAGTTTGTGTTACCTCCATCTGTAATAACAGTAACCGTAACAGGTACACGGCTAGCACTTAAGCAACCATCAGCATTCGTAGTTTCAACATAATAAATTGTTGTTGCTGATAAAGGGGGTGTTACAAAATTAGAACCTGTAGCTAATTCCGTTCCTCCACTTGCAGCAGCATACCATTTAATTGTATTTCCGGCATCAGCTGATGCAATTAGCGTTGTTGTCTGACCTGAATTTATTACTTGATTATTAGTTGTGATAACAGCAGGATTTGCTGCAGGATTAATTGAAACTGTTACAGCTGTTCTTGTGCTTGATGCTGTACCAGAAATCGCCTCTACATAAAATGTTGTTGGTGCATTTAAAACAGGAGTTACAAAAACACCCAAATTATTTGTTGCCAGCGGTGTATTTCCTGCAGACGCATACCAGTTGTAGGTTACACCATTTTGAGGATTTGTTACACTTAATGTGGCTGAATTACCAATACAAACTGTAGCATTAGCAATTGTGGGTTGATTAACATTGACAACGATAATGTAATCGGTATTAACTTTATTATTATTCGCATCTGTTGCGACTAACGAAACAATATATGTACCACCCAGGGTAGGTGTACCTGTTATCTCTCGGGTACTAGTGTTAAAACTTAATCCCGGAGGTAAATTAGTCGCTAAATAAGTGTAAGGTTCTGTTCCTCCAGTTACTAGTGGCAAGGTTTGAGTAGGATAAACAATTCCTACTATTCCGTTGGGAAGAGTTGCTGTTGGCAGAGATAATAATCCATTGATTTTTAAAGGATAAGTATTACTAGCAGTAGCTCCTTGTGAGTCGACCACTGTTACAGAAACAGTATAATTACCACCTTGAGTTGGAGTACCTGAAATCTCACGGGTTATTGTATTAAAAGTTAAACCCGGTGGAAGGCCTGTTCCAGAATAAGTATAGGGACCAACTCCACCTGTTGCAGATGGAATATTTTGAGTAGGATAAGTTACTCCTGCAGTTCCATCGGTAAGCACTGTAGAGGGCAATATAAGTGGGTCGGTAACAACTATTGTATAATTTGTTGTAATGGTTTTTCCATCTGCATCCGTAGCCGTAACTGGAAAAGTATAATTACCAGAAGCAGAAGGTGTACCCGTAATTTCGCGTGTTGCTGTATTAAATGCCAATCCCGGTGGAAGATTAGTAGCAGCATAAATGTAAGGCCCGGTTCCACCTGTTGCAGATGGAATAACCTGTGTATTGTAAGGCTTTCCAGTTATACCACTTGCTAAAGATACAGCTGGCAATAAAAATGGATCCGTAATTTTAACTGTAAAACCAGAAGTTGCACTATTTCCATTCGCATCTGTAACGGTTATGGGAATAGTATAAGTACCCATCTGACTTGGTACTCCACTGATTTGTCTCGTTGAAGGATCAAAAGTTAATCCCGGAGGGAGATTTATTGCAGAATAAACATAAGGCCCAGTTCCGCCTGTTGCAACCGGAATGTTTTGAGAAGCATAAGATACACCAGTAACTCCATCTGGCAAATTTCCTGGTGTAAGTACTAATGCAGCGGAAACAACAATATTAAAATTTGTTGTTGCAGTACAACCTTTAGTATCTGTTGCGATAATAGAGAAAGGGAAGTTGCCTGTAACAGTTGGTATTCCAGAAATTATTCCACCAGTAGAGAATGTTAGCCCAGAAGGTAAAGCACCACCGGTAATTGCATAGGTAAAGCCTGGAGCACCTCCTGTTGCAGCATCGATTTGTTTGCTGTATTGAAAACCGTTTGCTCCATCTGGCAGCGTTGTTGTATTAAATAAAATTGCTGGATTTACGGTAATGGTAACGGGAACCCGTCCTGATTCTTCTGTACAACCTATCTTTCTTGTTGCCACATAATAAACTTTATTGGCGGTTAAAAGTGGGCTTGTGTAAGTACCGTTAAAAGATGTAGTTGCCAGCACTGTCCCACCCTCTATCACATCATACCATCTTAATTCGTTCGTATTTAAAGTGGTAGCCGTTAGGTTTGCAGCGCTATTATAACAAGCAGCGATACTGTTTGTAGCAGGCAAAGTAAAAGTTGCCCTACCCGAAGATCTGGTCAAACCATAAATTAAAATGGTTTGTGTTAAATTAGCATTTAATAATGATGAAAAAGTAACCTGAACTCTATCAAAAGCAACGCCAGGAGAAAATGGAACCGTTACTGGCTGGCCACTATTAAGCAAAGCAAGTAAATCTAAGCTCAACAAATTCGAAGCCGATTGTGAAAAAACCTGATTGTTGCCATTATAAGCAGTAACTCTTAATGCATTTAAAAGACCTGCGTTAACTAATGCAGATGAAGCACTAAACCTTAAATTAAAATCATCGCCGACATTAGAAACTGTACTAAAATAAAAATTCTGACTAATTGAACCTGCAACCCCCAATGCGCCTAAACTTAGTTCGGAGTACGTGGTTTGGCTTGCATCTATTGCCAAACCCGGATTAGTTACTCCAGCTTTACCCAAGCCTAAAACATCTACTGTTAAACCATTTCCTTCAAAATCTGTTGCAAATGCCTGAGCGCAGGCATCAACCCCACTCGTGTAAAAAGCGTTGTAAACTTTCGTACTATTCGAAATAGTTAATAACAATCCATTAGTAACATCACGTAAATAAACCCTATCATAATCTTGATTTGGTCTTAATGCCACGTAAAAAAATCCATTTGCATCTCTTACTATTCTTAAATTCGAACTTGTAAAACCTCCGGTACTAGCCCCACTTAAAACTGTTGTACCTGATGAATTTCTTGCACCAACCTCTATGTAATGACTACCTAAAACTACTCCTCCTGCTACACCGGCTAGTAAACCACCTAAATTCCCACCCAATAGTTGGTTCAATAGTGCTGGGTCAGTATCTATTCTGATGTAAGAAGTTGTTCCAGCAGAAATTGTGCTTGGAAACTTAAGCTCTATCGCTCCGGAATAGGCTCCTACCCCTATTAACAACCCTCCGTATGATTTTACGGTAGCAAATGTTAATGCATCATCTGTTATCGCATTTGCAGCATTTTCTACCGTTTGTGGTTGTCCAGTAACCGAGCTTACCGTGTTAGCATAAATTTTTGTTTGGCTATACGATTTCTGGTAAATGAGCGTTAATAAGATAATTGGAATTACTTTAACAGAGCAGAATTTCCTAAATAAGGACAAGTAGGTAAAGTTTTTCATATAGGGCGTTTTATAGTTGTGATTTTTTAAGCGCAAATTTTATCCCCTTAAGAGAGTATTCGTCGCGTTTGTCAAATCTACGTCAGCCACATCTTACCAGTTTTATCCATTACTGTTCATTATTCCTAAGATCTGTTCATTCATTTTATTCATGGGCATTTTGTTACCTAAATCATTTTTGCTATTGCATAATTATAATGATATTAGTAGGTATCATTCTCTAAAATGAATAAAAACGAATTACTCTCTCAACTTAGGAAGTTCGTACTTATAAAATCGGGTTTAAGAAACATTGACCCCGCCCATTGTAAGACGATTTCTGAACTTATATTTAAGGAAACGAAAAATTACGTTAGCGAAACTACTGTAAAGCGTTTTTTTGGCTTTGCCCAAACCATACACAAATTCTCCTTATTTACACTAAATAGCCTATCGCAATACATCGGTTTTACAGATTGGGAGTCATTTTGTAAAGACAAAGAAAATGAAGCCAGTGATGTTAATGACATTTGGCAAGATTTAAAATTAAAGTGCCAGGCCATTACCGAAGTTTCATTAATAGCAAAAAAAAACAGTTCTGGCGTTCCATTTCCTGACTTGTCCCTTTTAGTGCGGTGGGAATAATTTTGAGATAATTTCTTCCATTTTGTCAGATGGCTTTGCTTTTACGTTAGCTATTTTGTTTGTAATGTG
>NZ_JBHSBY010000103.1:0-23339 GCF_042650905.1 Pedobacter jamesrossensis
CGCACAAAGCAAATAAGCTTCAAGAACTTATGCCAAACAATTGGGCTAAAACAACTGTCTAAAAATTATCTGATAAAAAAAGATGGGTTGGTCGTATGCTTACGTTATAAAAGGCCTTGAAAAATTTTTTCAGCTCATCAGCCTGCAAAGAGGAGGAAGTTAGCCAGATTTTCCTTTTTGCTATACTCATAGGGACGATACAATTTTAACTTCCCTTGTATATATAGGCCATTATTGGGCTCCTTTTCGGTGTATAATTATTAATATGAAAAAAAAAGTTATATTAACTACCAGGCGTGTTCTTTGGATACTGCTCATTATTAATATCATATTATTGCTTTACGCGCTTTTTGATCAAGGCATTTGGTATCTTGTTTCCAGTCTTCTATGGTCACTTGTTATACTTAGGTATCACTCAAAGACCACTGAATAAGACTTTCGGTTTTACATAAAACGAAGGTATTTGGGCTAGCCATTATCTTTATTTCGCCGTTTTTGAGAATAATAGACTCGCATTAAAACACGATCTTCCCTTGAATGGGGTAAATAAAGAAAGGGAAGAAGTCAGTCACCTGCACTATAGGATTTTCTTGGAAGATATGCAGAATATGTTATCAATAACCAGATCTCACAGGTTGCTACACGTATTACCATACGGTACCTGTTGCTGAAACCATTTAAAGGAATTATTTCATTGGCTCAAACGCACCAAACCAGGGTGATGGCTTATATTTCCATTTTATTCCTGATACATTGACAGCTGGAATATGCTCTGGAACAAAGTCATTCCGTAATTCATCACGATATAAAGGCGATCCAATCTGGTTTCCAGGAGGAAGGTATTCATAGACCATGACATCAAACTGTCCGATACGACTTGGTCTATTTTTAACCCCTTCAAATAGATTTTCAGCAGCAACAAAGTTTCTATCATCCAATGCTCTTTTAACCTCAATAGGCTTAAAGGTAAAGCCCATTTCAAAATCCCAACCTTTATCGCAAATGTTTCGATATATGTAAATATCTCGGAAATTTTTCGACAAAATATCAATACTCCCCACTCCACCACTAAATACATTTGGGGAGCCGCAATGATAAAATGTATTGTTATAGATATGAATATCAGATCTAACCAGATTATCCCCCCACATACTAAAAAGCACACCGGCACCTTTCATGTTGTAGATCAGGTTGTGGTGAAACCGTATATTGCGCAGATCAGAGCTCTTCCCTTCTACACTGACACCAAAACCCCACATGCAATTGTAAGCAGTATTGGAATGAATTTCGACATCCTCTAATAAACCGAACCAAGCATCGACATAGTAAGCTTGCCGCGGCAAATCGTGCACTAAATTGTTGTAAATAGCTCCGTGTTTACTAACCTCTTTACAATCGATTCCTTCCTTGAAACAATGATGAACATAATTACCTGTAACTTCAAAATAACTCGCCCCGCAGATTGAGAGGGCCTCATGGGGCGCTTCTCCCCATTTTTCTTGTCCCTTTTCATAATATTGATCACCATTGTCATTAGCTCTAATGATTTCGCAATTTTTTACTAAAACTGAGTCACAGTACCACAAACCGATTCCAGAGTTGTGTGTTTGATCAGACTTACAAGCAACCAATTCAATTTTTTTACATTCAGGACCTCTAACAATAAACCCAGCAGCATCAGAATTTCGCACTTCAATATTTTCAAAACGAAGATAATTGACCTGTTGAATTTGAAATAGCCCTTCGGTAAGTCGACTAAATTGAACAGAATCGGTTCCCTGAACTACTTTTTTCAATCGGCTTCCATCAAAAATTACCGATTCGTTGGGTGCTGCACGGTATAAAATCCATTTATGCGGTAAACCGGAATGTGATGGTCTAAACTGTTTTGTCAAATAGTACGTACCTTCCAAAATGGTCACTGTATCAGCAGGCCTTGCAATTTCTGAGGCTTTAAAAATTGATCCAAAAGGTTTCATTTTAGTGCCGGGATATTTGTCATTTCCAAATGAACTGACAAAATATTCTTCGGACATAACATATTGTGAGACGAACACAAGAACAGCAATCAAACTTATTTTTATGATTTTCATTGTGACTGATTTTTTTGGATAATCTTTGTAAAAAAAACTTTTACGGGATCTTTTCTAATGAGCGATCTGTCATGTGATCAATGTCCCGCCACATGAGGTTTGTACACTATTATTTCTTTCACAGGGATTTTGCTCTTACCATTCATTATCAATGTTAAAATATGTTTTGTATTCGGAATCCCTTGAAACAAGGTTATAGTCTGTCCTTCTGTTATAAAATTATTGGCGCTAATTGAATAGGTTTTCCAAAAAATTTTATCACCTGGTTTAACTTCTGTTTTCAATACTTTATAGGAACGATTCACATGCCAGTCCCCGCCCTCGTCGGCATCTCCTTTTTTAATAATAATTTTTCCAGATGGGGAATTGAAATCCTCAGAAGATTTACCCGAACCATCTTTTCCTGTTACAGAGCCTTGAATTTCAAATTTAAAGTTTTCAAAAGGAGCTTTCGCGTCGGTATATGTTAATGTCCAGTTTTCGTTCACCCAAGGAGCTGTATGTTGGACTTGAATCATGGAAGGCAGGTTCCATGGCCATCCTGAGCCATTGGCATTATAAGGACGACTCGTATAATAAGTTCCCTGGAAATCTGAAGGTTTTTTTCCGTCGACAAGTACTTGTACTGTATTTCCGAGAACAGCGCTATCAAGAATCAAATCAACTCGGTTGCCTATAAATTCAAAAGACAGTTTTTTTCCGGTAATTTTAAATTCATTTCCAGCAATAAATACTGTTTTCAACATGAGAGGGTCGCTAGCATACTTTGATTTATACATAAATAAGGGTTTGACGAGTTCCGCCATAAGATAATTACCGAAATCGTTCAGGTGTACACCGTCGGAAAGAAGTTTTGAAGAGTCAAGATGATTATCTTTAAGATATTCTTTCCAGGGATCGCGTATATTAAGGATGTCGCATTTATACTTTGTCGCCAAAGCAGGAAGAATTTGGTAGGACATGTTATCGCTCCAGTCGTCTTTGCCAGTATAGTGATCTGTTTGAATCGCTATTTCCGCTATGGTGCGACTGCGAATGGTTTTCAACACTGATTCATATGCTTCATTACTACCATAAATATGCAATAACACCAGATCGGGATAGAAGGAGCTGACATCCATTTCAACAGTTTTTGAAAGCAATTGTGATGCAAAACCACCGATCGCTCTGTTTTCCATGATTAAGTTAGCCCACGGATACTTCACTTCAATATACTTTTTAACAGCCAGCCACCAATTTTGAGCACTGATTGATTGCCCATAAACCAGAATTTTAACAGTATTTCGGTGTTCTGGCGTTGATGATTGCAGCAAGTGCATAGTGCGGGAAGTGTACTTTCCGTATAGAGAAGTGTCTGGAAGCACTGGTAAAGGATGAGATTGTGACCAAACCGATGTAAATGGGAAGAGACAAAGGAAAAGTAATGTCTTTTTAAACAATAAAGTCTTCATACTTAGAGTTTGTAATGGATTTAAATGTACTCACAAAATATATCTGAATGAATCAACGCATCTGATTTTAGGGCTCGCACTTTTGGTTGATCTTAAAAGTAAAGAATTCCAATTAATTTTTTTTGGCCTTTCGACCAGTGTAATCAATTTTTTGATAAACAAATCTGTTTTAAATCCTCTAGTAATGAGGAGTAATGACTTTCGCTTGCTTTATACCATCCCTATAATTTTAGTACTTTAGACGGCGCATTAATTTGAGTATACAAAATAAATGCAGTACAGGGGTTTTTGTAACCAGGTACTAACTGGTTCTTCTGAGTGGCATAGCGGCACAATATAAATAATGCACTGCTTGGCGTAGATTGTACTCCTGTAGCAAAAGACTCCCTGAGCCTGTTTCCCAAAATTTCCGATAAAAAAGCAGTAAATTCCGTCAGGTTAATTTTAGGCAGAGGCGGAATCTAAGTAACATGACGTTTTTTGCTTACACAAAAACGAAAGAATCAATGGGATATAGCATATTTCAACAAACTGGCTTCTTGATGCTATTTTTTTTCATCCAGTTACTTAATGTTGGTTCGGTAACATTATATCTCCCAGCAATAAATTTTTGTGAAGATCCGGTAGTAAGTAGAGCTTCAATCTCAGGCCGTACTATGTCAAGCTTACTTTTTCCTGGCCCTTTTGGACGGCCCAATTGCACCCCAGATAAACGGATTGAGTTCAGAGCTTCTTTTGTTCTTTTGCTGATTAAGTCGCGTTCAATTTCAGCAGCCATAGAGAAGACCATAGCCATCACCTTACTTTGAATGGTATTATCCAATTGCCATCCCCCTTTTACCGTATAGATTTTAATCCCCTTTTCAACTGCGATAGAAATAATCTCCATACACTCCAGCATACTTCGCCCAAGTCGGGAAAATTCGCTAAGTAAAATGGCATCTCCCTTTTTAAGCTCGTTAAGAAGCGGTCCGATTTTACGCTGTCTCCAAGAGACTTTACCTGAAATTTTTTCTTCAATAAACTCCACTCTGCCTAAGTTATTGTCATTGGCTAGATGTAAGATATCGGCTTTATTCTTTTCTAGGTTTTGATCTATTGTTGATACTCTTAAATAGGCTACTGTACGGGTCATTTTTGGAAATTAGAAGAAAATATAAAATTACCTATTAATTGATAATAATAATTAATAAAAAAGTCATAACTTTTATCTAATAATAATTACTGTATATATGAACGTTTATTTTATAATAAATTCTTTCTTTTTGCGGTAATCTACATCTATATATAATAAGGTATGGAAAAGCGATCTTCTTTAGAAAAGTATCGGCTAATTTTTCCGATCCTGGAAAGGGAGACGACAATGGTCGAGGTTTCAAAAAGTGAAGGGATTCCGGTACGTACACTCGCCTACTGGGTCAAGCGATTTTCAGAAAAGGGTACGTTAGGTTTGGAACGTACTAAAAGGAAAGATAGTGGCTGCTCACGAGTCCTGTCTCAAGAATTAAAGGAGTTAATACAGGGAATGGCCTTGCAAAAACCACGGCTCACTATTTCGGCCATTCATCGGAAGATTGTCCTGCTAGCAAAAAGGTCATCAATGAAAGCTCCCTCCTATGAAACGGTTTATAGTATAGTCACAAAGATTAATCCCGCACTACTAACTTTAGCTCTTGAAGGCAGTAAAGTTTATCAGCAAAAGTATGAACTCATTTATCGCAGGGAATGCAACACGCCCAATGAGATATGGCAATGTGATCATACGGAATTGGACATATATATTATTGATGCAGCCGGCAGAGAAAAAAAGCCTTGGATCACGACTATTATTGACGACTATAGCAGGGCGATTATGGCTATTTTTATTTCCCTTGATGCACCTAGTGCTTTAAACACCGCCTTTGCACTACGACGGGCAATCTGGAGAAAGCACGAACCGGCATGGGTAGTATGTGGTATACCTCAGATTCTATATACCGATCATGGCAGCGATTTTATGTCTGACCATATAAAACAAGTATGCACCAGCTTGAAAATCCGGATGATCAATTCGGCTGTAGGAAGGCCGCAGGGCCGGGGCAAGATCGAGCGCTTCTTCGGCGCTTTGAATGAATGTCTGCTTATAGACTTGCCGGGTCATAGTGTTAAAGGAAAGCCTTTATCTAAACCTAAGCTTACTTTAGAGCATTTGGAATCTGCCGTTATGGATTTTATTTTAAATAATTACCATGTAACTAGTCATTCAACGACAGGTATCCCGCCAATAGATAGGTGGAACAATGGCTTTTTACCACAGATGCCGGAATCACTAGAAATACTAGACTTATTACTTCTAACCATTCATAAGCCTAGAAAAGTTCAACGGGATGGCATTCGCTTTCAGGGCATGCGTTATATCGCACCAACATTAGCTGGTTTCGTTGGTGAGCAAATTACTATTAGATACGATCCTAGAGATTTGGCTGAGATCAAAGTATATCATGAGGAAAAGTTCCTCTGCAAAGGGATCTGCCAAGATCTAGCAGAAATGGTTGTTAGTCTTAAAGAGATCAAAGCCGCAAGAAGTGCTGTCAAAAACAGTCTAGCCGGACAAATAAAAGATTCCAAACTGCTCCTAAAAAAACTTACCCAGGCAAAGATTATAGATGATAATAAGATAAAGCCAAAAGATTCAACGTATCAAGAAAATATTAATTCATCCAAAACTAGTTTAAAACTGTATAAAAATGAATGAATTGCACGTGCCCGGCAAATCACTAAAAAGTTTTGTGTTAACGCAGGAGTTTAATAGGTTCGAAGAATTCGCAAGTTCCTGCATAGACTTTCGATATATCGGTATTTGTTACGGTGAGCCGGGCGTAGGTAAATCATTGGCTGCAGCTCGCTTTACCCAGTGGCAAGAAGAACTGATTGATGAAAATGCTGTTGATGAATTATCAGCTAAAAGAAAGAAAGTTATTAAAAATTGTAAGGGTGCTTTTCTTACCGCACCAGTAACGAATACCCCTAAGATTATAAAAACCGAAATTACACGTAGGACTTCTGCGTATGGGATCACGCTTGCGAAGGCTAACATGGAGTCTGACCTATACAAAATTGTAACTCAGGCTAACCAATTATGTCCCTTAGTTATTATTGATGAGGCCGACCGACTAAACATTAATGCGCTGGAAGAAGTAAGAAGCCTGTACGATCAGTACCAGTTCGGACTTATCTTCATTGGTATGACAGGAATTGAAAAGCGATTTTCCAGATACCCACAGTTATATTCCAGGATTGGATTTAGCCACGAGTTCAAGCGTCTGAGCGAAGACGAGATGCGATTTATATTTCCTAAAATATGGTCGAATATGGGGTTAAAGTATAATTCTGATTACTTCTCTGATGTAGAGGCGCTGAACACAATTGTTCGCATCACAGCCGGGAACTTTCGGCTTATCGACCGTTTATTTAGTCAGATTACCCGCATAATTAAAATCAATAAGCTTCAGTGCATCAATAAAGACGTAGTTGAAGCTGCTAGAAAATGCTTAATTATTGGCTAAAAGAATACCTATCAAACATGCAAAATATCTCTGAAGAAAAGTGGCAACTTATTTAAGAAGTTCACACTTACAATACCATTTATCTTTAAATTGTTACAGCATTTCTATTGATGACCACAAAACAATTATCAATATTCGATACATTAGCTTTCTTAATTATTCTTGCATGAAAAAATTATTTACTCTAGTACTTTTTACTGGCTTTGCTTGCTCTATAAAAGCGCAAACTATTGTTAATCGCAATGCCGATATAGATAAAATGGTTAAATCTGTTAATTCAGATTCCTTAAAATCATATATAGTCAAAATGGTTTCTTACGGAACCAGAAGTACAATTAGCGATACAAAAAGTAAAACTAAAGGCATTGGTGCTGCAAGAAATTGGGTTGTAAGTAAGTTTGCTCAATTTGCAAAGCAAAGCAATGGAAGATTAACAACCTTTTTAGATACAACAACCATTAAACCTGACGGAAAACGTGTAGACCAAACCATTTTGTTAGGTAATGCTGTAGCTATCTTAAAAGGAACTGATGCTAATGATAAGCGTATTTTTGTGGTAAGCGGGCACTTAGATAGTCGCGTAACCGATGTAATGAATCGCGTAAGTGATGCACCCGGAGCAAACGATGATGGTAGCGGTGTGGCAGGGGTTATTGAAGCGGCAAGAATAATGAGCCAATATAAATTTTCTGCAACCATAATTTTTGTTGCGGTTAGTGGTGAAGAGCAATCTTTACTAGGTTCGGGGTTTATGGCTGCAAAAGCAAAAAAAGAAGGTTGGAATATCGAAGCTATGCTGAATAACGATATGATTGGGAGCAACAATGCAAGCGAAACGCAAATTATAGATAATACTAAACTCCGTGTTTTTAGCGAAGGATTACCCGCTTTTGAATTAGATAAAAACGCAAAAAACATTCGCCAGTTTGGGTTGGAAAATGATGGAAAAAGCAGACAATTGGCTCGTTATGTAAAAGAAATTGGCGAACATTATGTAGACCAACTTGAGGTAAAATTAATTTATAGAAATGATAGATTTCTTCGTGGAGGAGACCATACTCCTTTTGTAGAAAATGGCTTTACAGCTGTAAGAATTACCGAAATGAATGAAAATTTCGAACACCAGCATCAGGATTTAAGAACTGAAAAAGGCATAAAATATGGTGATCTAATTGAGTTTATGGATTTTGAATACTTAAGAAAGAACACTGCTGTGAATATTGCTGTACTGGCTAATTTGGCTAAGGCACCGTCTACACCAACAGAAGTTAAGGTTGATGTTAAAAACCTGAGTAATTCTACATTTCTCTACTGGAAAGCCCCAATAAATGGTAGCACTAAAGGCTATTATATTTTAATGCGTGAAACGAGCAGTCCGGTTTGGCAAAAGAAATTTTTTACTACAGCAACAGAGTTACGTTTGCCTTACAGTAAAGATAATTATCTATTCGCAGTTCAAAGTATTGGCAGTGAAGACAATGAAAGTTTGCCTGTTATACCAGCTGTTGGAAGATAGAAAAACATTTAGGTTTTATGCTTGTTTAAGCAGAAATTAGCCACATGAAATTTAAACCTATAGCATTTATTGTTAATATTTTAATAACACTTAGCATTGGTGCTTTAGCCGCTTGGGGAACATCAGAGTCAGTTCAAACCTGGTACCCAACTTTAAACAAACCGTCGTTTAATCCACCAAACTGGTTGTTTGCTCCAGTTTGGACAAGTCTTTATATTTTAATCGGCATCGCAGCTTATTTGGTATGGGTTAGAAGAGATAAAATTGTACATTTTCCACGAACGTTTGCTATTTATTTTATCCAACTGATACTAAATTTAGCGTGGTCTTTCATATTTTTCTATCTGCATGAAGTAGGTTTTGCCCTTGCCGAAATTATCCTACTCCTAATTGTTATAATCGTAAATGCCACAATGTTCTATAAAATAAACAAATTGGCGGGTTTGATTTTTATTCCCTATATACTTTGGGTAAGTTTTGCATCATTTTTAAATTATAACATCTTCATACTAAACTAATTTTTAAAAGAAAACCTTATTTTTAGAGGGTGGTAACTTTTAAAAGATTTTTGCTGATACTCTTCGTTCTGTGCTGTACCCGGTTACATGCACAAAAGGTTGGTCTTGTTTTTAGTGGTGGTGGCGCTAAAGGATTAGCTCATATCGGCACTTTAAAAGCACTTGAAGAAAATCATATCCCGATTGATTACATCACAGGAACATCAATGGGGGGCATTGTTGGCGCTATGTATGCCGCTGGTTACTCTCCTGCTCAAATAGAAAAAATTGCTATTAGCGATGACTTCCAAAACTGGGTTAACGGAAGGTACACCAGTGATTACACTTATTATTTCGAAAAAAATGCACCAAATGCATCAATGCTTGCTGCAAAAGTTGCTATTGATACTGGGTTTCATTTCAGTTTTCGTTCTAACTTGATAAATGATATTCCTTTAAATTTTGCGTTTCTAGAACTTTTTTCTCAGGCATCAGCAGTTTCAAAAGATAATTTCGACAACTTATTTGTGCCTTATCGCTGTATGGTTGCAGATGTGCTATCGCAAAAAAGTATCACCGTTAGTAAAGGTAGCCTTGCCGAAGCAGTTAGAGCAACTATGACGGTTCCAATAATTTATCGACCGATAAAATTAGATGGCAAATATGTTTTCGATGGTGGTTTATACAATAATTTCCCTGCTGATGTAATGGAAAAAGAATTTAAACCCGATTACATTATTGGCGCAAATGTTTCTTCAAAAACATACAACGAATATCCAAAAAACAACGATGATAGGTTGATGAATCGTTTTTTGGTGTTCATGTTTTTATCAAAATCAGATTCTACCACGGTTGGCAAAAATGGTGTTTACATTCAGCCAGATTTAACTGGCTATAGTGTTACCAATTTTTCGCCAGTTGAAGACCTCATAAAAAAAGGTTACGATGCTACAATTGCCGATATGCATAAAATAAAAGCTTTAATTAGCAGAAGAGTTACCGACGAAGATTTAGAAAAACGCAGGGCAAAATTTAATAAACAAAAACCAGATTTTGTATTTAGCAACATAACTGTAACTGGCGTAAACGACCAACAAAAAAGATACGTAGAAAGGCTTTTTAAAAGCGACAAAACAACTTTCAATTTACAAGATATAAAGCGTGGTTATTACAAATTAGTAGCCGACCAAACATTCGAAACCATATACCCTAAAATTGTTTACGAACCCGCCACAGATAGTTACACTTTTGAAGTTGTAGCACAACCCAAAAAAAGCTTTAAACTAGATTTAGGTGGAAATATATCTACCAGACCAATAAGTAATGTTTTTTTAGGTGCCCAATACAATTACTTAGATCGTAAGGCATACACTTTCGGCACCAGTTTTTATTCAGGCCGTTTTTATGAATCTGTTCAGCTTAGTGGACGGGTAGATTACCCAACTAAACTACCATTGTTTTTAGGGGCAGAATTGACTTACAATCACTGGAATTTCTACAATACAAGCCAAATTTTTATCGAAAATCCGCAACCCATTTTTATAGAACAATCTGATAGAAAAATTGATTTGATGATGGGCGTCCCTTTAAATTATAACACAAAAATCATATTGCACTCCTCATTTATTAATAATAATGACAGATATAGTCCAAATAACACGTTCGCAGTTGGCGATTTGCTAGACCAAACAATTTTCAATGGCTTCAAAACATCCTTAAATTTAGAGAAAAACTCATTAAACAGAAAACAATACGCCACACGTGGACAAAGCTTTTTGTTGAGTTTTAACTTTACTACGGGTCGCGAAAACTACAATCCGGGTAACATTTTCAGAAATGTAGTTCCACCGAACAGCATTCTATCATCAAGCAATTTGAGGCAATGGGTTGGTATAAAATTAACACAGGAAAACTATTTTTTACATTTAAAAAAATATACTTTGGGTTACATTGTTGAGGGTGTAATTTCCAATCAGCCATTGTTTAACAACTATTACTCTACACTATTGGTATCACCGGCATTTTACCCTTTACAGGATAGCCGCTCCTTATTTCTTGATAAATTCAGGGCATCTACCTATGCTGCCGGTGGAATAAAAAATATTTTTTCAGTTAGAAAAAATCTAGATTTCAGGTTAGAAGGCTATTTATTTTTGCCACATAAAGAATACGAATTAAACAATCTTCAGGATGTAGTTTATGCAAAGGCCATTACGAAAATTCGTTACGCAGGTACAGCCGGACTGGTTTATCAAACGCCGGTTGGCCCTGTAAGTTTAAGTTATAATTTATATAACGATGCGATTAAAAGAAATGGTGTATTATTGCATATCGGTTATTTAATTTACAACAAACGCTCAATAGAATGAAACGAGGACTTATCATATTTTTTCTTTGCTTAACCAGTTTTTACGGTTTTGCTCAAAACTCGGCAATTAACAACTTCATTGTTAAAGAAAATCTGCTTAAAAACAACAAATTGGCGATTATTGCTGCCGATTCATTAAATAATCCAAACGAAAACATTAACGGAATTTACACTTTCAGTGTTAGTGGCTTTACCCAAAGTCTTAAATTTAACGATGGAATTGCTGTGCTCCCTTTACCGATAGAGCGCTCTACATTTGTTTATCTAAAGCATCAAAACGATTCTGGCACGCATAGCAAACTTATTTACGTTTATAAAAAAGATAACAATTTAAGCCCGTATGCGATTAATAGTTTGTGGCTTTTCTTAATCCCGATAATATTGATAATTATTGCATTTGCTTTTAGAAAGCTGATTATTTTTGTGGTAATAATTTTTCTTGTTTTTGTATATTTCAATCACAGTAGCGGATTAAATATTTCTACTTTTTTCGAGAGCATATTCGATGGATTAAAAAATCTGCTTTAGAGATAATAATCCACTCTCTATTTACTAAAATATTTAGTATTTTTGATTATGGAAAATCTATTTTTAGTTTGTTTAATACCGCCAGCATCAATTGTGGAAGATATTGATGCGATTAGAAATGATATTTCTGATAAATACAAAGTTTATGTATCACTTAAACGACCAGCTCACATTACGCTTTATAATCCTGTAAAAATTTCATCACTGGAAAAAGAAAAAATCTTTTTTAAAGCTTTAGAAAATGCTGCTTTTTCTGAATCTTTTTCTCAGATAATATTGAATTTTAATTCTTTTGCACCAAATACTGTATACATCGATGTTGATAAAAACTCTCATATTATGCAATTACAGGCACAAATAAAACTGGCACTTAAACCATTAGATTTGCTTCCGGAAAAGAATAATTTTAAATTCAATCCGCACCTTACAATTGCCTTTAAAGATATTAAGCCAGTAACTTATCCATTAATTATGCAAGAATATAAAGGTAAAAATTTTAAGCGTGAATTTTTAGTTGATAGATTTTCTGTTTACAAACACGTTGATAAAAGATGGCAACCTTTTAGAGAATTTTTATTTAACAATCCAAATGATAAGCCTAAACCATTAAGCCTATTTGATTAGGTTAAAAAGGCATTCCTATACCAAAGTTATATTGTAAAAAACGATAGGTATCCGGTGCATTAGTTAAATTATAATTGTTTCTAAAGTCTTTTCCGCCAGATAGAAACTTACTAATAACCCATTGATCAGAACCAGAAAACTGTGGATCTTTAAGTTTAATACCAACATCAAATCTAAATACAAAATACTGTACATCGTACCTTAAACCTACTCCGGCACCAATAGCAAGTTGCTCTACAAGTTTATTTAGCTTAAATACTTTTCTTTCATCTCCGGCAGCTTCGGTTAAATTCCAAATATTTCCTGCATCTACAAAGGCCGCACCTTTTAAAGAAGCACCAAAGAACTTTCTCAACAACATATACCTATATTCGAAATTAGTTTCTAAACGCATATCTCCTAACTGGTCTAAACCGAACAAAGCCTTTCTTAAAGCATTTCCGACAGAATCGGCACCAAGTGTAGCTCTGTTATAATTTCCAGGGCCAAGTGTTCGTGCTTGCCATGCCCGAATTCCATTAGAGCCACCTGCAAAGAATTGTTTTTCGAATGGCAACCCGACTAATTTAGAATTTCCGTATGCATAGCCTATGCCTGCGTTTAAACGAGCAACAAATTGCCTATCGCCACCTAAATGCCTATACACACGTACATCAATTTCGGGTCTTATATATTGTGTAAAAGGTAATCCTAAAACTTTAGATTGTTCACCTTTATCAATATCAACTTTAGAACCTGCTATTTTAGATAAAACCTGCAGCATATTTCCAGCGATGTCCATCGCTCCTCTAAAGTATATGAAATTCCTTAACTGATTTAATTTATCAGCATTAAGCGTATAATTATATTTCATGCCCAATGTAAAGTCTTTTCTATCAAGCAGTGTTGCATAATAAAGGTTGCTTACATAAGCACTATCGGTAATTTTATCCCTTTCTAAATTACCAAATCGATATTCAAAATTTAGTGGTGTAAAAGAGTGAAGTTTAGATTTTGTTTCTACCCAATCATAGGTAATAGAGTTAATGAATACATTTCTAACAGAAACATCTTTCTGTAATGCATAAATATAACTCGATGAAAAAGTGGTGTGAGGCATGCCGTTTCCGCCCAAATCTGGCTTATAAAAGGGAATAATTAAACGAGGTACAGAAATACTTGCACTAATTGAAAAATCTCTTTGATAAATATCTGTAAAAGGGGATGTTCCATTTCCAATTCTGGATTGCAAACCGCCTTTAACTTGTAATTCGAATCGCTCTGCTCCACGAAATAAATTGTTGTTTGTGTATGTATTACTTAAGTTAAAGCCAACAGTACCCCCATTAAAAGGAACCTCCCCCTCTACCCGATTACTCATAACTTTTTGTGGCGTTAATAGTATAATTGGGTTTATTGCATTAGATGTACTATCTCTTTTAAAATATTCGATTTTAACATTTTTAAATATATTTAACTCATAGAGTCTATCAAAAGTTAAACTTTCATTCCTAATGTCGTATAATTCGCCTTTCTTTAAAAAATCATAACGCGTTATTGGGTTTCTTCTGTACCTTTTCGATAAATCTGTGAACGATATTCCTCGAGTTGTATCTCGATTTACATAATTTCTAAGCGAATCTGGAAAACCATCTGGACTTGGTGCAATAACCATATATGTTGTACCAATATTGTACTGCTTATGGTCGCCTATTGGAGGATTTGTAACATTTAACCTTAAATCAACCTTTTTAACATCTTTGGTTTCTATAACATCGAAATTTACGTATGGCCGTAAGAAATAGAAATAACCATTCTCTTTCATAATACGGTTAATCTGCTCCCGTTCGTAAGATAATGAATCTGCATCGTACTGCATTCCCTCTCGCAAGTGCGTAAATCCTGGTTTTTCGGTACGATAAATATTTCTTACTTGTTTTGTCAAAATCGAATCTGACAGCTTTCCAATATGCGATACTGGACCAGGATGGGCAGTAAAATTAACTTCAGCTTTTTTATCTTTTACCTTTATATCAGCTATAACTTTTGCCTGAAAATAACCTTTACCTTTTAAAAATTTTTCTATTTGATTTCTAGAAATTTCTACTAGTGCACTATCTAAAATTGCAGGTGGCGAACCGAAAGGTTTGATATCAGTTGTTTTATAACGACCATCTTTAGTGTTGAATAAGTTATACAAAGGCACATTTATACCAAACGCAGATGATGGTCTAATATCTTTCTGAACGTAATTGTAAGCTTGCTCCTCAAATTTCTTATCAATGCTATCAATAGTAACCTTTTTAACTATCGATTGATAATCTGGGATGTATTTAGTTGATGAACAGGCCTGCATTAAAACAATAATTAATAGTAATATTGCAGGGCTTTTCAGTTTAGAAAATTTAAAGGATTTGTATGCTTTCAAAATCTCAGATTAGTTTTATTAAGTCGTTACATCAAAAAAAATACCGTAAAGAAAATGGATTATTCCTTGTAGAAGGTATAAAATCTATTAAAGAATTTATACAAGCACCATACAAGATTCATTCCATATTTTATATTGGCGAACTGTTTAATTTGTTACCCAAATTACCCGCAAATATAAACTTATTTGAAGTAAACAACGCTGAATTAAGTAAGATTAGTACTTTACAAACTCCACAAGGTTTTTTAGCGGTAGTTCATATTCCCGAAACGAATAAACTTGATTTAAAAATCCTAAAAAATCAATTTACACTTGTTTTAGATGGCGTGCAAGACCCTGGCAACATGGGTACAATTATTCGCACAGCGGATTGGTTTGGTTTTAAAAACATAATATGCTCCGAAGATTCTGTAGAAGCGTACAATCCAAAAACTGTACAGGCTACAATGGGTTCGCTGGCCAGGGTTACAATTTATTATGAAAACCTTTCTGCACTATTAACTGACAATGAAATACCTGTTTTTGGTGCATTGCTAAACGGAAATTCTATTTACAAAACCAATTGGGGTAACGAAGGATTAATCATTTTAGGTAATGAAGGAAAAGGTATCAAAAACGAGGTTATCGAAAAGATTAATCAACCGATTACCATACCTCGTTTTGGCGATGCAGAATCGTTAAATGTTGCTGTAAGTGCAGCAATTTTTTGCTCAGAAATTGCACGAACTAAAAATTAATAATATTAATTATGAATTTATATTTGCGGGCTAACTAATAATTGCTATTTTTGCAACCTTGAATTTAAAGGTCGAGTGGCCGAGTGGCTAGGCAGAGGTCTGCAAAACCTTCTACAGCGGTTCGAATCCGCTCTCGACCTCCATTTGTACAAATAAAATATAATAAAAGGTTATTACCATGGCAGTTACCAGATTAAAAAGAAAAGACAGAAGAAATAAAAACTTTGCACAACAAGATGTAGATTTTTTAAAAAGAGCTACTAACATCGAGTTAGGAAGTCGCTCAGCACAACCTAAAAACGATCAATTAGCAAAAAACAATGCTGTTTTAGCTGCTTTGGCAAAATAGTTTTTAGAAGCTTCTAAAAAAATTTAAAGCATCCTTCTGATCAAAGGATGCTTTTTTTTGCGCCTTTATTTTTTAAGTGATAGATAAAAATACCTGGGAAATAAATATTTTTGAGGATAACATAATTTATCCAATCATGAATCTAAGCGAAACCATTTCTACACTTAAGTCGTTAGCAGATGAAAAAGTTCGTAAGCAACACATTAAAGGTGGCGCGAGAGAGAATCTTTTCGGTGTTAAGATGGGCGACATTAAATCGCTTGCAAAAAAGATTAAAACAAATCATAGATTAGGCCTCGAACTTTGGGCAACTGAAAATATTGACGCCCGGATGCTCGCCATTTTAATCCTTAACCCAAAAGAATTATCGGCCGCTGAAATTGAAAAAATGCTATCATCAGAGCAATTTACGTGGGCAGCCGATTGGTTTTACAATTATATCATTAAGGAATATCCAGACAAAGAAAAATTTAGAGAGAGATGGATGGATTCGAAAGATATTATGCTGGCTCGTGCCGGATGGAGTTTAACAGCGGGAAGAGTTACAAGAGATTCGGAAGGATTAGATATTGTAGCCATATTAAATAGAATTGAATCTGATATGCCAGCTGCTGCCAAAGAAACTCAATGGACAATGAACACTACGCTCGCACAAATCGGGATTAATCACATCAAATACAGAGAAAGAGCGTTAGAAATTGGAGAAAAACTAGGAGTTTTTCGTGATTATCCGGTTTCGAAAGGTTGTACTTCGCCATTTGCGCCTAGTTGGATTAACGCAATGGTGAGCAGGCAAGAAAAATAATACCACCCAAAAAACATCTCCCAATTGTTAAACGTAACTTCCTGATAACGCAACTGATAAATCATTTAAAATAAAAACAATGTTTACAGTAAAACAAATTATTCTTGCACATAGCAAAGTAAAATCAGGTGCAGATTTCCCAGAATACATTCAGGAAGTAAAGCAAATTGGCGTAATTGCTTATCAAACTTGGGTTAAAGATAGCCATACCGAATATTTCGGAAAAGATGGTTTTAAAACTAAGTCTAACCCGAAATACGATGAACTTAAAATTGCTGAAACCAGCGATAAAGAAAAGTTTAGCAGTTATTTAAAAGCCCATCAAAAGGGCGAAACAAATTATTTAACTTTTTGCAAAGATTGTGCTGAAACAGGAATAGAAAAATGGTTTGTTTCTTTAGAGGCCATGATTTGTACCTATTTTGATAAGGCCCGTAATGAAATTTTAGCAGAAAGAATTCCGGGTAAGTAAAAAGAGGTTGTAAGGCATTCCTCATTGCGAGGTACGAAGCAATCTTTCTAAATATATTACTTCGTGCCTCACAATGAGGAAAAAATAAAGTTAATCTATTTAACCAACTCTTTACAAATCGATTTAATCAACCCTGGTCCTTCGTAAATAAAACCAGTGTACAATTGAACCAGGCAAGCACCTGCATCTAATTTATCTTGTGCATCTTTTGCTGAATGAATTCCACCTACCCCAATAATTGGAAAAGCTTTATTTGATTTATCAGAAAGATATTTAATTACTTCAGTAGAACGTTCTTTAACTGGCTTACCACTTAAACCGCCCATCTCACCTGCCAAAACTTTTTCAGTAGCTAAATTTTCTCTGCTTATGGTTGTATTGGTTGCAATAATTCCCGCTATTTTTGTTTCAGAAACAATTTCTATAATATCATCCAATTGTGCATCAGTTAAATCTGGTGCAATTTTCAACAAAATAGGACGGGAAATATCATTTTTACGATTACGTTGTTGAAGTGTATTTAAGATATTTTTAAGTGGTTCTTTTTCCTGTAACTCCCGTAAACCTGGTGTATTCGGAGAGCTCACATTAACTACGAAATAATCTACCACATCAAAAAGTCTGTCGAAACATTTAATGTAATCACTAACCGCATCTTCGTTAGGCGTAGCTTTATTTTTGCCAATGTTACCACCAACTACAATATCAGGGTGTTTATCTTTTAGCAAGCGTAAACGCTCTGCCATTACATCAACCCCTTTGTTATTAAAGCCCATTCGGTTAATCAAAGCCTCATCGTTTGGCAAACGAAACATACGCGGCTTATCATTTCCTGGCTGTGGCATTGGTGTTACCGTTCCAACTTCAATAAAGCCAAAGCCCAAATTACTCAAAGCCTCAACATACTCTCCATTTTTATCAAAACCAGCAGCCAACCCAACCGGATTTCTAAATTTAATTCCGAAAACTTCTTTTTCTAAACCTTTGATGTGGAAATCGAAACTGCTGCGAATAATGGTTTTACCCAAAGGAAACTTATCATTAAACCATTTTAACCGTTTAACTACAAAATAATGTACATTTTCTGGGTCAAATTTAAAGAATATTGGTTTAATAAGGCGATACATGCAACGAAGATAAATAAAAAATGGAAAATGTATACGGGAAAATGTAAGATGGATGATGTACTATGGAGAATTAGTAATAGATAATGAGTAATCGATAAAATTACCAGTCATATACCATTCCCTATTTTCAATTCTCTATTTTTTCCATCTTACATCGTCCATTTTACATCAACTAGTAGGCTGCTGTAAATTGCTCTTGATGATGTGCATTGTTTTCCAACTCATCGGCAATAACAATTGATAAATCTTCTACTGATAAAACAGAACGACCCTCTTGGTTAAAAACCGGAGAAGTTTTACCTAAACGATATTTGCCTGTACGACCGATGGTAATACCTGGATGCATTTCAATTGCCGGACTAAAGAACAACCAGTCTAATTCTCTTTCTTCTTTTAAAGTATTGAAATAATCTCTAACTGCCGATGCACCCGGATAAATTTCGGCAGGGAAGCTTTCGCCATCTACTAATTGCTTTCCGTCAATTTGCAAAGTACCAGCACCACCGATGAAGATATAACGCTTTACGCCAGATGATTTTACAGCTTTCTGAATTGCCTCTGCTCCTGCTATTGTATCATTGTAAAGGTTTGGGTTAGTCCACCCTGCATTGAATGCACTAACAACTGCGTCTGCTCCATTTAAAGCCCCTGCTAATTTTTCTGTGTCCAATACATCAACAGCAACTTTTGTTACTTTTTCATCTGTGTTTTCAATTTTATCAGTATCGCGGGCAATTGCAATTACTTCATTTCCGCGATTTACCAATTCGTTCAAAAGGGCTTTACCTACAAATCCTGAGGCGCCTATTAATGCTACTTTCATGTTTTTTTTTATTTTAAAGGGTGACTATTTAATTTTTTGTTATGTGCTGATTACACTTATAATTTGATTACAATGATTTCATGTCGTAGAGATGTTAACTGCTTACTGTGAATTGAATACTTTAATTGTAATAAATTTTATTACAGTTTTGTTTAAAAAAAAGCTACCTAAATTTCGAGGCAAAATCTGCCAATGTCTGTTTCGATAAATTATCAATTAAAGCGCTTTCAGCATCAATATACAATTCATTTAAATGTTTATTAATTTGCTTACCAATCGGACATTTCGGGTTTGGTTCATTTTTATTCTGTCCCAAAATATTATTCGTTTTTACCGCTTTATAAACTTCACCTAAATTAATATTGGCTGCACTTTTAGCTAAAAAAGAACCACCACCTTTCCCCTCTTTACTATCAACAAAACCATGCTTACGTAAGTTTATAATTTCCTTCCGCACTAAAACAGGATTAATGTTAATACTTCCAGCCAAATATTCAGAACTCACAACTTCTCCTTTCGCGTCATCGAGCAAAGTGAGTATATGTAAGGATATTGGAAATCTGCTATTCATTCTGTAATTATTTTTATTACAGTACAAATGTAATTACATTTTTGTTAAAAGCAAATTATTTTTTCATTAGTTAATTTAACTAAATTAGTTAAGATAGAGAGAAAGTTTATTTAAAAGCAAAAGTTAAATATTGCTACATGCCCTGCAAATGACGAAAACACTAACTTAATAGACCATTAATCTGCGCATGTTGCAAAAGCATTATCGTTTTGCCATCCTTAATTTCTCCGGTTGCAATCATATTTACGGCATCTTTAAATGGAATTTCTAAAACTTCAATATTTTCTTGTTCCTCGTGGTGCCCACCTCCATCGCTCACTTTCATATCTTTGGAGTATTCTGCAACGAAAAAATATACAATTTCGGTAACAGAGCCCGGCGACATATAAGCCTCAAAAACTTTTTTTACATCTTTTATCTTATAACCCGTTTCTTCCTCAGTTTCGCGTTTTATAGCCGTTTCTGGATTGTCTTTATCTAACAAACCAGCACAGGTTTCGATAAGCATTCCGGTTTCGTTGCCGTTAATATATGTTGGCAAACGAAATTGTCGCGTTAAAACAACAGTTTGATTAGCACTATTATAAAGAAGAATTGTAGCACCATTCCCTCTATCATAAGCTTCTCGATTTTGAATTTCGCGAGTTCCATCTTTTTTTAAATACTCGAATGTGATTTTGTTTAAAGTGTACCAGTTATCGGAAAGAATTTCCTTGCTGATTATTTTTATGTTTTCGTTACTCATGTTTTAAATTTATAAATTTAAATGTAGTTAATTTTTATCCGTTGACTAAAGTCAACGGCAATGAATTGGATGGTGGCTAAAGCAAATCGAACGTAAATTCATGGCCGTCTTGCTTTAACAAATAGTTTTAAATCACAGTAATTTCGACCACAGAGGAAAAATCTTTGAACCTAGAATAAAAAGCAATTAATTTTTTATCCGTTCACTCAAAGTCAACGGTCAGTAAATGGATGGTGGCTAAAGCAAATCGAACGTAAATTCATGGCCGTCTTGCTTTAACAAATAGTTTTAAATCACAGTATTTCGACCACAGAGGAAAAATCTTTGAACCTAGAATAAAAAGCAATTAATTTTTTATCCGTTGACTCAAAGTCAACGGTCAGGAAATGGATGGTGGCTAAAGCAAATCGAACGTAAATTCATGGCCGTCTTGCTTTAGCAGACGGATTTATAGATTATGCAAACATCAAAGCAGATTAGTTTCTATCCAAACTTGAATAAAAGCTAATGTTTTACTTTCCAAATCATTTAGAAAACACAATTTTTTCTATTTGAACTCTAAACAAAAAAAAGCCTTTAAAATTCGTACTTTTGCAGCCGAAATGATTTCAATAAATAATTTAACATTCCTTATTGGCTCAAGAGCCTTATACGATGACGCAAACTGGCACATTAAACCAGGTGATAGAGCAGGATTAATTGGCGCCAACGGAACAGGAAAATCGACACTTTTAAAAATAATTGTAGGCGAGTACGCACCAACTTCCGGTACGGTTTCGATGTCTAAAGACTTGAAAATTGGTTATTTAAACCAGGATTTACTTTCTTACGAATCTCACCATAGCATTTTGCATGTGGCTATGGAGGCTTTTGAGCGCCAAAACCAATTGCACGATGAAATTGAAGTATTGCTTAAAAAAATAGAAACTGATTACAGTGAAGAGGTTTTGTATAAACTGAGTGATAAACAGCAGGAATTTGAGGCTTTGGATGGTTACAACATCGAATACAGAGCAAATGAGATTTTGGCTGGTTTGGGTTTTAGTACGGCAGACCAATTACGCCCTTTAAATACTTTCTCTGGAGGTTGGCGTATGCGGGTAATGTTGGCCAAAATACTTTTGCAAACACCTGATATTTTGTTGCTGGATGAGCCAACCAACCACATGGATTTACCATCAATTAAATGGCTGGAAACCTATTTGGCAAGCTTTGAAGGCGCAATTGTAATTGTATCTCACGATAGATATTTCTTAGATAAAATTGTAAACCGTACGGTAGAATCCCGTAAAGGAAAGCTGAATGTTTACGCGGGAAATTACAGCTTTTATGTAGAGGAAAAAGCATTACGTGGCGAAATTCAGAAAGGTGAATTTAAAAACCAACAAGCTAAAATTAAACAGGAAGAGCGTTTAATTGAGCGTTTTAAAGCGAAAGCATCGAAAGCAAAAATGGCGCAATCGCGTATGAAAGCTTTGGATAAAATGGAGCGTGTTGATGATGTTGATGACGATAATCCGACGGTAAATTTCAGCTTCAAATTCACTAAACCATCTGGCCGACACGTAGTTCGTATTGAACACGCGACCAAACACTATCCAAACGTTCATATTTTAGAAGATGCAGAGGCGGTGATTGAAAAAGGCGATAAAATTGCTTTAATTGGTGCAAATGGTAAGGGTAAATCTACTTTGTTGAGAATGATTGCCGGTGCCGAAAAATTTGAAGGTTTTTGCGAAACTGGTCATAATGTTACCACTACTTTCTTTGCGCAACACCAGTTAGAATCTTTACATCTGGATAATGCAATTTTAGAAGAGCTACAGGCTTTTGCACCTAAACATACCGATACGGAGCTGCGTAGCATATTAGGTTGTTTCCTATTTACGGGTGATGATGTTTTCAAGAAAATTAAAGTACTTTCAGGAGGGGAAAAATCTCGTGTGGCTTTGGCGAAATCATTAACTACAGATTCGAACTTTTTAATTTTGGATGAGCCAACCAACCACTTGGATATTCAATCGGTAAACATCCTAATTCAGGCTTTACAGCAATTTGAGGGTACTTTTATTGCGGTTTCTCACGATAGATACTTCTTAGATAATGTAGCAAATAAAATCTGGTTCATAGAGGGCGAAAAAATTAAGCAGTATCCTGGAACTTATGCAGAATATGAGGAATGGAATAGCAAACGCGAAATTCCGGTTTCGAAACCTATTCCAGTTAAAATGCCCGAAAAACCAAAGGCAGAGCCAAAACCTGTTACACCAAATACAGCAAATCAGTTAAAAAAACTGAATGATGAATTGAAGAAAGTTGAAACTTCGATTTCTGAACTGGAGGCGTCGGTTAAAGCCATTGAGGCTGAATTAGCCGACGAAAATGTGTACAGCAAAGCTGAAAAATTGGCTGAAACTAATAAACGTTATTTAGCTACAAAACAAGATTTAGATAACAGTCAAACTAAATGGGAAACCCTGGCCGCCGAGATTATGGAGTTGGAAGGATAATCCACAAGTCATTGCAAAGCCGATTTTTCATCGGCTGTATCCTATATTATTATTTAGCCGCAGATTTTTTCGAGGGCACTGAAAAAGTCCACCCATAAAATTGTTTAAAAAAGGGAGTTAGAAACTATGTTTTCTGCTCCCTTTTTTGTATTTTAATGGTGTATTAAAACA